>JAIJJM010000007.1 GCA_022728415.1 Collinsella sp.
TCGCAGCCGCCATCTACGACTACGAACACGCTCCCGCGAAATGCCTCTACACGACCAAGGATGCGGCAGACCAACTCTACGGCGAGTACGGCGAGGAAATCGAGGTGGAGGGATGAACGGAGTACAGCTTACCAACCATCTGACCGCGCAATTCATGGCATCAACCCTAAGCCGGTACGAGGCCAGAATCACCGAGGACGGCGACTTCCGAGTCTACATATACGCCATGAGCCTCAAACGTCTCAAACGCAAGTGCGGGAGGTACGCGAAACGTGAGCGCAAAGCCATCGAATATGTCACCACACTCAAGGAGGAATCATGAGCGCGACGAACAACCAGCGTGAGATGATACTCAAATGGCATAAAGGCAAGGCCGCGACACCCGAGTACACGGCGAAACTCCTCGGTTTGCCGTTGAGCGAGGTGCTGTACGTGATCGAGCATCCCGAACCGCCGAAATCACGCGCGGACGCGTGGACACCGGAATTCATCGAACCACTGGTCTGAAAAATACCGATAAACACACGCGAATACATGACTGAATTCAGCGTAAAAACACTGAATCCAACGAAAGACAAAACGAAACCCTCCACCAACAGGCGGAGGGCACGCTCACCAAAGCACCATCATAGCCGAACGTGGAGGGTTCCAAACAATGTTCATTCCAACCGACCCATGCCAATACTGCGGCGACCAGCAGGTCGAGGCACCATGGACGCTCTGCCAAAACTGCCGCCGCACCTACGCCAAAACACTCCACAATCTGCGCCGCAACATGCAACTGTTGCAGCGGGTCGCACGGCATGAGTACAAGCTCGGCGAACCCGGCAGCGGCGGGAAACCGCAGGGCGGCGAAGCGCCCAGCCCCGTCAACATGCACGCCATCGACCTGCTGGACGAAGCCGAATCATTGTTGCAGGACGCTTGGTACGACGCGGGAGCCGTGTGGAGCGACCGCTGGCAGCTCCTCATCCCCCGAATGCAGACCCGCCTCGCATGGCTGTGCAAGGCGACGAACGCAGGCCGATTCCTCCGCCAGCTCATCAAAATGAACCGGCGCATCGAACCATACGTGGACCGCAAGCCACGCACACGGCGCATCATCGGCGTATGCCCCGAATGCAAACGCGAAATACTGGCGGCGAAGGGCGAATCGCTGCTGCTGTGCAAATGCGGCAACCCCATCAACGTGGCCGAGCTGCGCGAACGGACCGCCGAAGCCGTGAACCGGTATCACAAGACACTCACCCCAACCGGGTGCAGCGAATGGCTCCGCGACGATTACGGACTGGACGTACCTGCCATGACCGTGAAGAACTGGCTGCGCCGGGGCAAACTACCCTCGGCAAAACCGATAGCCGACGACGGATACTACGAATTCGACATCAGGGAGACCGTCGCCATGGCAATGAGCGTTTCCAAGCGGCAGTAGGCTGACACCGACCCGTGGTATACTCCGTATCAGGATTACTGTGGAAGCCTCTGGGATAAACATCTCAGGGGCTTTACTCATATCCACCTATGCGCGTAGCTCAGCAGGTAGAGCAGCGGTCTCCAAAACCGCAGGTCGTTGGATCGAAGCCAACCGCGTATGCCACGGCTTGCGTACGGTAGAGGCCTAACCGGCCATAGCAGCGACTGCTAGGGCGCAATCACAACAGAGCGCAAAGCTCGGGTTGCCGCGAATTCGAATCTCGCCCAAGCCGCCAACCACCACACAGGATGGGGAACATGAGCAACAAGGCAGGCTCAGGCAGATACCAAAATGGAGCAGCCCGCCGCAAATGCAAAGCCCGACACATCGCGGCCGAAGGACCAATACCAATCTGCCCACTGTGCGGCAAGCCCATAGACCTCACACTCAAAACACCACACCCACTCAGCTGCGAACTCGATGAGATCATCCCATACAGCCGAGGAGGCTCGCCAACCAGCTATGACAACACACAACTCACACACAGAATCTGCAACCAAAGAAAAAGCAACAAAATAACCACCAACACCACAGGCCACCAAAACACAAAAAAACAACCACAAAACACCATCCCAATCAGCCGCCAATGGTAACCGGGGCACCACCCCCTCCCCCACCGGCAAGGCTCCCCACAGAACATAGCGCCCGCATCCCCCCGCAACCCGCGTGGAGTATCGTACGTTTGGCCGCTGGGGTGCCTGCGAGCGCCCGTGGAAGCCGTTCCGGCATGGTTTTGATGTTTTTGCCCCGTTGTTTTCCGAGGCTGTTACGTTTGATTTTACGCAGTTTTGATATGTCACGAAATTAGTGTTGCGAATCGTTGGAATATATGCTATAGTAATAGCTATGGTCAACCAATGTAGGAATTGCGGCCATTTCTTCCAATCCACACCAAACCCTAGGCGTCCGAGACTGTTTTGCTCGGACAGGTGCCGCAAGGCGTGGAGCCGCAAACATCAGATACCGCAGGAACTCAAGGCATTGCGCCGTTGGGTGCGCGCCGATGGCAAGCGCCCGATCCGGTGCGATGGTTCACCGGCCAATTCGACGGACTCAAGTACCTGGGCGTCATATTCGGAGGTCATGCGCTCGAAGTCCGGGGACGGTTATGGCATCATGCTCGGCGATGGGCTCGCGTGCTGGGATTTCGACTATGTTGATTTGACCAGTCCGCCCGCGAAGGCGTTGGAGCTGCTGCCGGAAGCGATCTATGCGGAGGTTTCGACCAGCGGACATGGGCTGCATGTGTTCGTGGAGTCGGCGGAGCCGAGTTTCCGGCGTGCCGGTGTCGAGTTCTATTCGCATTCGCGGTTCATTCGCATGACGGGAAGGAGGTGGCCGAAGTGACCACGGTTATCCGCAATCAGGGCACGAGTCTCGCGGTGCGCGAGAAGCTCGCCGCTGATGGCAAGCCCGTGTTGTTGGCGTTTTCGTGCGGCAAGGATTCTATCGCCGCGTGGCTGGCGATGCGGGATATGGGCATCGAGGTCGTTCCCGCGTACTTGTACTATGTGCCCGGTTTGAGGTTCGTGGACGAGGAGCTTGATTATTTCGAGCAGAAGTTCCAGACCCGAATCAAAAGGTATCCGCACCCGTCGCTGTACCGGTGGCTGAACAATGCGGTGTTCCAGGCTCCCGAACGTCTGCGCTACATCGAGGCTGCGCGTTTGCCTGAGCCGTCGTATGAGCAGATGTGGGATTTCATCCGCGCCGACATCGGCTTGGATAAGAGCACGTGGTGCGCGGATGGCGTGCGTGCCGCAGATTCGATTCAGCGTCGTGGCGCGTTCGTCCAGTACGGGTACTGGCGGCGCAATCTCAAGAAGGTCAGTCCTATCGGGGATTGGCTCAAGGGCGAAGTGCTGGACTGCATTGGCGAGCATCATATCGACCTGCCGTGTGATTATGCGTGGTTCGGGCGTTCGTTCGATGGCGTCGACAAGCGTTTCACCAAGGTGCTCAAGGACAAGGCGCCGGACGATTACGCGACGCTGCTTGAATGGTTCCCTTTGTTGGAGGTGGATCATGTCAGGTGATTTCAAGTTCAATTTTTCCAAGAAGTCCAAGGGCAAGAAGACTGTGAAGCCGGTGCCGGAGAATCTGGACGAGAACGCGAAGGAGTACCGGGAGCGCGCCCGTGCGGAGCGCAAGCGTTTCGTGGATGCGACCGACACCGAATTCTGGCTGTGCCTGTGTTTCCCCTCCCCCGCCGAGATGGCGCGGTGGCGTGAACTGTTTGGTTTCGGCGAAAACCACCGGATCTATGCGTACCGTGATATCGAGAAGCTACTCGCCCCGTACAGGCCGGCCAAGTCGTCCGCCGTGGCGTTTGGTGCCGGAGTCGGGTTCGGTGGTGGCCTCGGGTTCGCGGAGAAGACGCCTGACCCACTCGCCGATGTCAAGTACTCCGATGATCTGGAAAAGGATTGTCTCGCCGAGTTCGCCGCCCTGCACAGGGCGCTGGTTTCGGCTCGCAGTCCCAGGAAGCTCGTGGAGCCGACCGATTCCGAACACTGGTTCGCCATCGCGTTCCCCTTGCGAGACGACAAGGACTCTTTCCTTGCCGCGTACGGTCTTCGAAAGCTCGGCGACAAGTACATGGACGGCATGGCCGTCATGAAGAAACTTGGCGGGTGATGTTCCGCCTCCTAGAGTTTGGCCGCTGTGATTCGCAGCGGCTTTTCTTATGCCACGAAAGGAGGTGGATTATGCGAAACCTGTTCCAGCGTGCCGGCAATGCGGTGCGTAACGTTGCCGGTCGTATCCGCAGCGCTTTTTCTCGCGGAGGCTCGCGTTCCTCCGGCTCCTGACATTTAGATTCGAGGTGATCCAGTTGGCCAAGACCACGATAACGCAGCCGACGCTGCCTGACGGCATCGAATGGCCGGAGGCTACCGTGCGCTGGTGGGAGCATCTGGCTTCCACCCCCGGCGCGGACTCGTGGACGGAGGCCGACTGGGACAACCTCATGAACGCCGCCCTGATCCACGCGGACATCTGGGGTTCCGGCAATTTCGCCAGCGTGCCCATACTGAACAAGCTGCTGCAGGATTACGGGATCACGCCAGCCGCACGCAGCCAGATCACGCAGGCGAAAGTGAAACAGCAGGAGCGGCATACGCCGCTCGATGAGATAGCCGAACGACGGAAGCTGAGGGTGATCGAGGGTGGCAAGGCGAAGAGGCGTACAGGAACCTAGCTTCGCTCTGGTTCCCAAGCACGCGCAGTCCGAGGGAGGAGAGGCGTGCGCGCTCGCCGCCGGCTACGACATGAAGCCGGATAAGTGGCAGCGTATCGTGCTTGATGGGTGGCTCGCCACGGATTCGAAGCTGCAATGGACGGCGTCGGATTGCGGGTGCGCGGTGCCGCGCCAGAACGGCAAGAACGCGATTCTTGAGTTCACGGAGCTGTACCTTGCCGCGATCCTCGGTATGAAGATCCTGCACACGGCGCATGAGGTGAAGACCTGCCGCAAGCATTTCCTGCGCATGAAATACTACTTCGAGAACGCGCGCAAGTTCCCCGAACTGTCGGAACTGGTCACCTACATTCGGGCCACGAACGGCCAGGAGGCCATCGTGTTGAAGAACGGTGGCAGCATTGAGTTCATCGCCCGTTCGAAGAGTTCGGGCCGTGGCTTCACGGTGGACGTGCTGGTGTGCGACGAGGCGCAGGAGCTGACCGACGAGCAGATGGAGGCCATACAGCCCGCCATCTCGTCGGCACCCTCCGGCAACCCGCTGACCATCTACACGGGCACCCCCACACCGCCGACCTCGCCGGGCACGGTGTTCGCGCGCATGCGCCGCAACGCGCACAGGGACAAGCCGCCGAAGAACCTGTGCTGGTTCGAATGGGCGGCGAACGAGATAGGCGACGTGCACGACCAGCAACGCTGGTACCAATACAATCCATCGCTCGGCACCAGACTGCTGAAAAGCGTGGTCGTTTCCGAGTCGGAGAAGATGACCCCTGACGGTTTCGCCCGCGAACGTCTCGGCTGGTGGAACGATCAGGCCGGCGCGCTGTCCGATATCGATGTTGACGAGTGGGCCAAGTGCAAGACCGACAACCCCTGCATGGATGGCTACAACTCGTATGCGGTCAAGTTCAGCGCGGACGGCGCGAACGTCACCCTCGTGGCGTGCGTGCGCCCGCCCCGCAAGTCTGGTGAATTGCCGCACGTGGAGGTCATCGCCTCGCGCAGCATGCGCGGCGGCACCGGTTGGCTGGCCGACTGGCTGACCGCCGAGAAGGACGGTGCGGAACGATGGCGCAAGGCCATCGGCATCATCATCGACGGGCGCGTGGGAGCGCCCACCCTGGTCAACAGCCTCATCGACAAGGGCGTGTCCAAAAGAGTGATCGTGGTTCCGCGCCCTTCCGACGTGGCAGACGCTTGTTCGATGCTCGAACAGGCCGTGAACGACCATGGGCTTACCCATTTCGGCCAGCCTCTGCTTGACGAGGCGGTGGGTCATGCGAAGCACAGGAAAATCGGAGACGGGTTCGGCTACGAGACGTCCATGGAGAACATCGACGTGAGTCCCGTGGAAGCGGTGGCTCTCGCGTATTGGAACGTCAAGACTTCCAAACGTCATCCGGGAAGAAGAGCAAAGGCGGTGGCATTCTGATGCAGATTCCCAGTCTTGAAAACGTGCAGGTCGATAATCTGCCCGACGAGTGCCGAGAACCGTGGGATTTGATGATACGTCAATGGTCCCAGAAGCTCGAACGTAACCTTTTGCGCACCAAATACTACGACGGACGAAACGAGCTTAAGAATCTGTCCATCGCTGTGCCGGACAGCATGGCGGGGATAAGCGAGGTCGTGGGCTGGCCGCAGAAATCGGTGGACGCTTTGGCCGACCGCATCGTGTTCGATGGTTTCGTTGGAGTCGGCGACGACGGCCGCGACCCGTTGGGTTTGGATTCGATTCTTTCCGACAACGACTTCGACGTGGAACTGCCGCAGGCCATCCGCAGCGCGCTCACCCATTCATGCTCGTTCCTGAATGTGCGCAGCGCGGAACCCGAGGATGGTCTGCGCTCGAAGGTGTCGGTATCGTTCCGCAGCGCGCTCTATGAGACCGGCCTGTGGGATTACGCCCGTCGCGGCCTGTCGGCGGCGTTGTCGATAACCGATATCGACCGTTCCCAGTACGCGCAGGCGAACACCATCGTGCCTTCCGAGCTCATGCTCTACATGCCCGGCTACACGATTCGTATACGCCGCGCGCAATCAGGCCGCTATCATGCGGACGCTCCCCGGAACACGTACATGGATCATGTGCCCGTTTACCTGATCCCCTACCATCAGGACCTGAACCGCCCCTTTGGCCGCTCGCGCATCAGCCGCGAGGTCATGAGCATCACCGACACGGCGGTTCGCACCATGCTGCGCATGGAGGTAAGCGCCGAATTCTATTCGAGCCCGCAACGCTACCTCATCGGCGCTGACGAGCCGCCCGAGGACAAGAACGGCAAGAAGCTGACCGGCTGGGAAGCCACCATCTCGAAGATGCTCAACATCAGCCTCAACGAGGACGGCCAGGCACCCGCCATCGGCCAGTTCACGCAGATGACCATGCAGCCGCACACCGACATGCTTCGCGCACTCGCGGCACGCATGAGCGGCGCGACCGGCGTACCGCTCAGCCAGTTCGGCGTGATGACGGACTCCGGCCCTTCCTCGTCCGACGCGATCATGGCGGCGGAAAGCGAGCTTGTCATCGAGGCGAAGAACGCCTGCCGCGCCATCGGCGTGCAGCTACGCAAGGCCGCGAGGGACATCGCCATACTCAACGGCACCAGCGAGGACAGCGACGAGCTCGACCGCCTGCAGGTCAACTGGCGTGACCCCGAACGCCCATCGCAGGCCGCGCTCTCCGATGCCATCGTGAAGCAGGTGACGGCCATTCCATGGCTCGCCAACTCCGACGTGGTGTTGGAGAAGCTCGGCTACACGGATTCCGACATCACACGCCTGTTGGCCGACAAGCGCAAGGCCGAAACCCGCAGCGTGCTTGACTCCCTCGTGAACGGAGGCAACAAGGATGACGGACAACCGGCAACTGAACCAGTTGCAAGCCAGCCAAGCCAGGGCGGTGGAACTGGCACGCCGCGATCTGGCGAAACTGTGGGAGACGCTGCAACAGCTCAGCCCTGAATGGCAGCGTGACATGCTGCTCGACTACGTGCCGCAACTGGTCGTCAAATACGGCGACCTCGCGGCGCATGCCGCCTATGAATGGTATATGCGCGTCCGTGGCGAATCGGTGCCAGACCCGTGGGAGTACGACCTATCCGACTCTTTCCCCGGCGACGGCATCGACAAGACCATACGCTGGCAGGCCGGCCACCTGTGGACGGACCCGCAGACCATGCAGGCGTATCTGGTCGGCGCGATGCAACGCTGGGTCATGTATTCGGGGCGTGAAACCGTTGCCCGCCTGTGCGAGCACGACCCGTCCGAACCACGGTACGCGCGCGTGCCGAGAGGCGCGAAGACGTGCGCGTTCTGCACGATGCTCTGCTCGCGAGGCTGGGTGTACCACAGCGAGAAAACCGCGAAATACGCCAAAGGCTCGTTCAGCCTGTTCCACGACGACTGCGACTGCCAGATCGTGCCCGAATGGGACAGGGACCAAGCGCACATCGAGGGCTACGACCCCGACCGCATGTACTCGGAATACATGCACGCCCGCAGCCTCATCGAGAACGGCGGCCTGGACGACGACACCTATCGGATGATAAAGGCCACCACAAAAGGCAATCCCGACAATCCCAACGACCCGAACACGCTTGTCTACCTGATGCGCCGGCTTTACCCCGACCGATACAAGGACGGGTATGGAGTACCCAGACCGTCCCGTTCGCACTGAATTTTCCCCAACCACCCGCACGGGTGGTTTTTTATGCCCGAAACGGGCCCAACCCACTAGGAGGAACCATGACCGAAGAGGCCAACGGCAACCAGCAGGCGGCATCGACCGAGAACGGAGCGAAGCCGCCCGAAATCGACTACGAGGCCAAATACCGGGAGGCCGTCGCCCATTCCCGCGAATGGGAGAAACGCGCCAAGGACAACAAGGCAGCCGCCGACGAACTGCAACAGCTCAAGGAGGCCCAACTGTCCGAAGCCGAAAAGACAGCCAAGCACATCAAAGAGCTTGAAGCCAAGAACGCCGCCTACGAGGCGGAAAAACAGCAGAACGAATGGAAGACGCAGGTCTCCAAGGAAACCGGCGTGCCCATCGCACTGCTCCACGGCTCCACCCTCGAAGAAATGCAAGCCAACGGCAAGGCGCTCGCCGACTACATCACCGACAAAACCAAGCCCACGGTGCATGCCGCATCCGAATCCAACCAGCCGCCCGCACCATCCGACACATCCGGCGACTGGATCCGTGACCAGTTCCTCAAACAAAAGCAGAAATAACCCCCTCCATAGAAAGAAGGTATGACGATGGCTTCCAACGTGAACTCCATCATCACCAGCAGCGACCTCGGCGGCGGACTCGTCCCCACCGAATACGCCACCCAGATTATCCAGGACGCTCCCAAGTCGAGCGTATCCCTGACACGCATGCGTCAGATTCGCATGAGCACCCGCACGCGCACGCAGCCGGTGCTTGACTCCAAGCCGATCGCCTACTGGGTTGGCGGCGATACCGGCCTGAAGCAGACCACGAAGATGAAATGGTCGGGCCTGAGCATCACGGCCGAGGAGCTTGCGGCCATCGTGCCCATCCCCGAGGCCGTTATCGCGGATTCCGGCATCCCCATCTGGCCGGAGGTCATGCCGCGTCTGGCTTCCGCGCTTGGCTACAAGCTGGATCAGTCGACCCTGTTCGGCGTGGACAAGCCTTCCAGCTTCCCTGACGGCATCATCCCGCAGGCCATCGCGGCGCACAACACGCTCACCCAGGGCAAGGACCTCGCCAAGGACGTGGCCTCCATGGGTCAGAAGCTCGCCGAACAGGGCTTCGCCATGAACGGCTTCGCCAGCAAGCCGGGCCTGAACTGGGAGCTTATCGGCCTGCGCAATGCCAACGGCAGCCCGATCTACGTGCCCTCGCTCGCCTCCGGCGCGCCGTCCACCCTGTACGGCTTCGGCCTCAACGAGGTAGACAACGGCGCATGGGATGCTACCAAGGCCACGCTGCTCGGTGCCGACTGGTCGAACTTCGTGGTCGGCATCCGTCAGGACATCACCTACAAGATGCTTGACCAGTCGGTTATCTCTGACGATAACGGCAAGGTGATTCTGAACCTCGCGCAGCAGGATTGCGTCGCCATGCGCGTCGTGTTCCGCGTCGGCTTCCAGATCGCCAACCCCATCAACGACGTGCAGCCCGACAAGACGAAGCGCTTCCCGGCGTACGTCATCACGCCGGCATCGACGTCCAACGGAGCGTGATGGCCATGGGACTGAACAAGCAGATACAGTTCGTGCGTCAACCGAAGCCGACTGACGGCGAGATTATCGCTCAGGTGGCCGTTTTTGACGGGGACGGCAATCCGGTCGATGTCGGCGGCGTCCCTCCCACCGCCGACACGCTTGCCGGCGCCACCAACACCGGCAAGGCGGTGCTCAAAGCCACGGATGCAGCCGACGCGCGCAAGGCCATTGGCGCGGGAACGTCCAGCTTCAGTGGAAGCTACAACGACCTGTCGAACAAGCCGACGATTCCGCCCGCCTACACGCTGCCCGCCGCCACGGCTGCGGCGTTGGGTGGCGTCAAGAAGGGTGCCGCGATCCCGGATCTCGCGAGCGGCGCTGATGCGGCGACCATCGCCACGAAGGTCAACAGCATCCTCACCCAGTTGCGCGCGATCGGTGTCATCGCCGCCTGACGTGGGGAGGTGCGTTATGGCCGACGAAATGGAAGAAAAACCATTCGCCACCTACACGGAATTGTCCAAACGCTGGAAACAGATGCCGGACGACCCGGATTATGTTGACCAGCGGCTGACCGATGCATCGCAGTTCATTCGCGAACAGTGCCCCGATTGGCGGAACATATCGCGGGCGACGCTTGAACGCATCGCCTGCGAGCTCGCCAAGGATGTGATCTCGTCCGACATGCAGACCGAGGGTGCCGGTTTCGATACGACCGGTGCCAGCAATCTCAGTCTCACGGCGGGCGATTTCACCCAGTCGATGACTTTCTCGAATCCTCGCGGCGAATTCTATCTGTCCAAGGGACAGAAGAAGGCACTCGGCCTCACCGGCCAACGCTTCTACAGCGTCGACCTGTCAAATGGGGAGGCGTCATGAGGGGCGAGACCGTGAAGGTGTTGCGCTACACGCCGACCGGCGAGAACGACCCCGCTGGCTCGCCCGTCACGAAGGTTGATATCGAGTCGGTTGGGAACGTGTTGGTTTCGCCGGGCGGCATGTCGAACGCCACCGACTCGCTGCGCCCCGAAGGCGTGACGGTGGCGTTCACCTGCCTCTTCCCCCGCAGCTACGCATACCGGAGTCTGCGCGGGGCGATGGTGCGCATCGATTCCCATGACTACAAGGTGATCGGAGACCCGAGGCCTTTGGACGGCGGCATGAAACCGACCGCATGGAACCTCAAGGTCGAAGTCACCGACACGGATGGATAGGGCATGAAACGGGTGAAACTGAATTATTCGGCGTTTCAGGCATACAGACGCAACGAGGGTTCCAAGGCCGCCGTCAGCGAGGCTCGGAAGCTCGCGGCGAGGGCGAACGCCATGGGCTCGCCCACACACACGGGCCAGCCCCTGTACACGGCGTTGGGCCCTCAGGCCAACCCCAAGGGAGCCACCGCGCTCGTGCACACGGAGAACACCGCCGCGCGCTTCGACAACGCGGCCCACAACACGTTGGCCAAGGCGTTGGGAGGTGGCGGCTGATGGCCGTGAACGCTGAAAAACTCGTCATGGACTGGCTCAACGCGGCCCCGACGATCAAGGCCGAATATCCGGCCAGTTTCGACGTGCCCGCCGGATCATCGGCCACGCACCCGCTGCCGTTCGTCACCGTCGAACAGGTGGGAGGCTCGGACGAACGGTTCCGCAGCCTGCCGCTTATCGCGGTGCAGGTGTGGGGCGAGTCGCGCTGGCTGGTCTCCGAGGCCGCAGCGAAGCTCATACTCCCCCGTCTCAAACGTATCGTCGAGCTGCCCGAGGTCGCCGACATCGACATCACCGGCCGCACGCATTTCCCCATGCCGGACGGCCGGCCCCGCTACCAGATACTCATACAACTCACCGTCAAATCAGACGACTAACGAAAGGTCTAAATCATGGCTGGTTCCACAACCAACGATTCCACCATGGTGTCGTTGGGCAAGTTCAAGGTCGGCGGCTACGCCTACTGGGCACCGTCCGGCACCGCGCTGCCCACCGATTCCTCCACCCCGCTGGCCGCGGCGTTCAAGCTGCTCGGCTACCTGTCCGAGGACGGTCTGACCAACACGACCGACACCGACACCACCGAGATCAAGGACGCCAACGGCACGACCGTGATGAAGGTCATCACCAGCTACGCCGAGTCCTACCAGTTCGCGCTGCTGGAGGTGCTGCGCGCCGAGGCCGCCAAGATGCGCTACAACACGGGCGCGGTCACCGGCACGGACAAGAGCATGACCATCAAGCACCAGATGCCCTCCGACGAGGACTTCGTGCTCGTGTTCGAAATCGCGATGACCGGCAATGTGAAGGACCGCCTCGTGATCGGCAACGGCACGCGAGCCGAGTTCGGCGACCGACAGGTGCATGCCGGCGACGTTCAGGTGTACGACATCACCGTGTCCGCAAACGACATGGGCAACGGCGTCACCGCCATTGAATACATCGGCAGGGCCACGGCTGTCAGCGAGAGCGCCGCCGTCACCGAGGCCCTGCTCGGCAAGGTCGTCGACCCGGCCAACGGCGACGAGAACGCCGAAACCGCCGAAGAGGTTCCGGCCGCCGAATGACGGTTCTTCCCGCGTCGCGCTTCGAACGACTTCCCACGACGCGGGAACCTTTTCTTCGTTCAACCGTGGAAGTCGTTTTCACTAGTCTTTTGGAGAAGTCATCATGTCACGAAACCGCCACCGTTCCGGCAACCCCGCCAACAATGTTCCCGGCAGCCGTCCGCAGGATCACAAGCCCGCGCAGGGCAAGCCACGCACCGTCACCGTCAAAGGGCTCGTCCTGACACTGGACCCGGCCAAGCTCAACGACTGGGAGCTCATGGAATCCCTCTACGACCTCCAGTCCGACCCACAGAACAATGCGCTGAGCGTGGTACCGTTCCTGCGCGGCATGTTCTCAGCCAAGGACTACGGGCGCATCAAGAACCGTCTGCGCGACCCCGAAACCGGACGCATCACCGGAGACGCCATGGGCGAGTTCCTGCAGGAACTGTTCGCGCGTCTGAACGAGGAATCCCCAAACTCCTGACGCTCGTATACCTGCTGCATGCCTGCCCCGACCAGTTGGCGGCGGACATGCGGCGCGTATACGGGCTTAGCGTCTATGAGCTGGATCCATTGGAAGCGGCAGCGCTGGCGGTGAACCTGCCTGCGGGCTCACTGGTGTGGCAGAGGCTGGACGTTCCGGCCGCCTGGACGCTCGACCAGTATCTGATGGCCGCGCGGATCGACCAGATGAACATGTGGATGTGGGGCAACGCCGACCCGAAGAAACGCGGCCCACAACCCGAACCGCTGCCACGACCCGGCAACGGAAGCGGCCATGTCGTCGCGAACCCCTCCAATCCGGAGGACTCCGGGGAAGCAACGCGCAGGACGCGCACCATCAAGCCCATGGCCCTGACCGTCGCCGAACTCGACGAGTTCATGAGCCGCGACTTCACGGACGTGGAGACGAAACCCTTCACCCACAACGAATAACCGAATAGAGAGGCACGGTCATGGCATACCAGCTGGCCCAGGCGTACGTGCAGATCGTGCCCAGCATGAAGGGCGTGGGCAAGGCCATCGAAAGCGCGTTCGACGGGCCATCCAAATCGGTCGGCCAGAAAGCCGGCGACACCGCCGGCGGCGGCTTCTCCAGGGGATTCTCCGCGAAGCTCGGCGTGATCAGCGGCGTCGCATCCAGCATCGCCACGAAGGTCATCGGCGTGTTCTCCGGCCTGTCCGGGCAGATCCTCGACGCATCGGATTCGACCCAGAAGTTCGCACAGACACTGGACTTCGCCGGCGTCGGGGCCGACCAGATCAAGAAACTGACCACGTCCACGCAGGAGTACGCGAACAAGACCGTCTACGGCATCGACGACATCCGCAACACCACCGCCCAGCTGGCCGCCAACGGCGTGCCGAACTACGACAAGCTCGCCGAAGCGGCCGGCAACCTGAACACGGTCGCGGGCGGCAACAGCGAAACGTTCAAAAGCGTCGCGATGATGCTCACCCAGACCGCCGGCGCAGGCAAGCTGACCACGGAGAACTGGAACCAGCTGGCCGACGCGATCCCAGGCGCTTCGGGCAAGCTCCAGGAGGCGATGCTCAAGAACGGCGCGTACACTGGCAACTTCCGCGACGCGATGGCAAAAGGCGAGATCACCTCACAGGAGTTCAACGACGCGCTCATGCAACTGGGCATGAACGACGGCGCGATCAAGGCGGCGGAGAGCACGCAGACGTTCGAGGGCGCGTTCGGCAACCTCGAAGCCACCATCGTGGACGGGGCCGCGAACATCGTCAACACCGTCAAACCGTACATCACCGGAGCGGTCACTGCGTTGGGCGACGGCATCGGCAAGGCGATGCAGTGGGTGAACGACTTCACGGGCGCGCTCATGAAAACCGAGGGCGTGCAGACGTTCGCCAACGGGGTGAAAAGCATCGCCGGCGCGGTCGGTTCGGTCGTCGGCCCGTTCGCCGGCGTCATCGGCAGCCTGCTCGGCTTCACCGGCGGCGCGTACAGTGCCGGCGGGGCCGCCCAGCAGCTCTCCAATATTCTGGGCAGCATCGGCGGCATGCTCCAGTCGGTCGGCACGTTCGTCCAGCAGAACGCCGACTGGATGCAGGCGCTCGCGGTCGCGGTCATGGCGGGATATGGCGCGTTCAAGCTGTTCTCGATCATCACGACCGTGGTCGGCTTCATCAAGGCGTTCAGCCTCGCTGACACCGTCGCCGCCGCAAAGCAGTGGCTGTTGAACGCGGCTATGAACGCGAACCCAATCATGCTGGTCGTCACCGCGATATCGGCGCTGGTCGCCGCACTGGTCTGGTTCTTCACGCAGACTGAGACGGGTCGCAAGGCGTGGGCGGCGTTCACGTCGTTCGTCTCCTCTGCATGGCAGAAGACGGTCGATGCCGTCACCAGTCTCGGCCAGAACATCGCGAACTTCTTCACGCAGACGCTTCCCAATGCGTTCCAGTCCGTCGTCCAATGGTTTCAGCGGCTGCCGGAACGTATCGGCAGCGCATTGTCGAACCTGCTCACGGCTGTGGGCGAATGGGCCACCTGTCTCGCGCAATCCGCGTGGACCGCCGGGAACCAGTTCGTGCAGAACGTCGTGTACTTCATCACGCACTTGCCTGAGACGATTGCCTACTGGCTGTCCTATTCGATCACGTTCGTGGTCGCATGGGTCGCGCTTATGGGTCAGAAGGCCATCGACGCTGGCACACAGTTCGTGCAGAACGCGGGCACGTTTATATCCCAGCTGCCAGGCAATATCTGGAACTGGCTGGTCGCCACCGTCACGAACACGGCCAATTGGGTGGCACAGATGGCCGGCAAGGCCAGCGAGGCCGGAAGCCAGTTCCTCAACAACATGGCCACGTTCATTTCCCAATTGCCCGGCAGGATATGGGCGTTCCTCGTGAACGTGCTGACCGGCGCGGCCAACTGGGCAGGACAGATGGCGTCGAACGCGGCGCAGGCCGGCAGCAGTTTCATACGGAATGTGATCCAGTTCGTATCTCAGCTGCCCGGATGCATCGCCGCCTACCTGCGCGGCGTGATATCGAACGTCGGGGCCTTCGCCGGTCAGATGGGGCAGGGCGCGCTCAACGCCGGACGACAGTTTTTGAGCAACATCGTCAACACGCTCGCCTCGATACCGGGCCGTGTGGTGTCCATCGGACGCAACATCGTCGAGGGCATCGTCAGCGGCATCATGGGCAGCATGGGCCGGGTCGGCTCGGCGATTCTCGGCGGCATGAATGCCGCCATCGCCAACGTGAAGCGCATGCTCGGCATCCACTCCCCCTCACGCCTGTTCCGCGACCAGATCGGCATGATGATGGGCCTTGGCCTCGCCAACGGCATCGACGCTTCCGCACGCTATGTGAACGCCTCCATGGGCAGCATGATCGGCGGGCTCATGCCCGACATCAACGACCTGCTGCCCGCCAACCGCACGTACGACGCGGCCACGATGAACCGGCGCATGGTGTACACGCCGTCCACGGACGCCATGCAACCGCAAGCGGGCGCGTCGAACGTGAACATCACCAACTACTATCCGCAGGCCGACCCGTGGCCACTCGCCACGAACGACAGTCTCGACAAGCTGACGGTCGGAATCTAAAGGGGGTTGCTTATGGCCGGTGTCGATTACGCGCTCAACGGCGTGGCCCTCGACTCCCAGTATTGCCGGGTCACGTTGGGCAGCACCCTGTTCGCTGGGGTCTCCGTGTCCCGCAGCAAGGTCAGCGCCCCGTTCCGGCATGGCACGATACCATCCGGTTTCGCCCCATCGTTCGAGGAACGCAGCGTGACGCTCAAGGTCACCGCGTTCCGTGCGGGAGCATTGGGCCGCGCTGATGCCGCGGGTTTGGATTCGAGCCGCCTGGCGCGCCTGTGCACGGCACCAAGCCTGACATTGGGCCGTCGGGTCAACGGGCGGAGACAGCAGGCCGTCGTGGAGCTCGCCAGTCTGGAGGCCTACGACGGAGGCACCGTGCTGGACAGGCTCACCCCGTTCACGGCGGTGTTCGCCATGCCCCAGGTGTGGTGGCGCGATCCGGTCGCGTATGACCGTCAGGTGGCGGCGAACACAACGGACTGGCTGTGGCCGTCAGCCATGCAATGGCGGCAGGAATACTGGACGCGCTGGAGTGGCGCGGCGAACGATTCGACCAGTCTCATGGCGGATTTCGTGACCATGTGGATTGGTGAGCCGAACAATTCGCCGTCGCTGCTGATCCCGTTGTCGTCGGGCATACCGGATGGCATGTTCGGTGACGCGCCCGTCACCGATCCGATAATACGGCTGCCCAAGGGCGTGAGCAGCGCCTCGGTCACCGACCCCACGTCGAACACGGGCGTCATCTGGCAGGGTGCGGCCAACGCGAACGCCTACACGTATGTGGACGTGGGCAACTGCCTCGCATGGCAGTCCACGGCGGATCATCAGTGGACGCAATCTGGCACGGACGTGACCGGCGGCTTGGATTATCCGGCGGGCGGCCTGCTGCAATGCTGGCCGGACCCGGTGGACAACGGCTACCGGCTCACGTCGAAGATCACCGGCAGCGGCGAGCCATTGCTCGTGCACGTGCGCCGCGCATGGTGGTAGACCCCGTATTCCCCTTCTATGCAATTTCCGCGCCGGTTTTCAACGTCTGGAGTCCCCTTATGGTCAAGACACTGCACGCCCGCCTCGTCGCCTACCTGCCCAACGGCGGCAGGCTCGGCAACCTGCCCGCACCGCTCTCATGGGACGCGAGCATCGTCAACAACGACCTCGGAGCACTCAAGGTCGTCTACAGCCGTCGTACCGTCGGCGGCGGAATCCTGAAACGCGGCCTCGAACAGGGGCTCGAGATCGGGCTCGAGGTCAGTGACGGCGGAACATGGAGCGAACCCTACAACTGCCGCTACCTGCTCATAGGCCGCTCCCGCAACGCCGAAGACGTGTCGGACACGGTGACGCTCACCTGCCAGAGCATGGGCTGGCTGGCCAACAAGATTCTGAACAACGACACCGCGCATCTGATAGCGGACGGCGACAACAAGGGCAAGCGCGCGTTCCTGTCGAAGAACCCCGGCACCATCATCAGAACGATTCTCGATGAGAACAAGGCCCGCAAGGGTGCCGGCCTCGTTTTGGCCCCCGGTTTCGACACCGGCAAGGACGCGGCTGGCGCGAACTGGAAGAGCGTGTACACGCTCTACTACTCGTTGGGCACGAGCCTGAACAGCATGCTTTCGAGCATGGTGGGCGGCGGTGCCATCGACTGGCGCACCGAGGGCCGCACCCTCAGAATCTGGAACGCCGACAGCACCAGTCTCAGCCGTGACCTGTCGGGCCGCGTGCACATCAGCATGGCGCACGACATACTCGAGGCACCCGAAGAGGAAAGCATCGAAGACCTCTCCAGCGATATCCTCGTGGAGGGTGACAACGGGCTAATCTTCCGCGAGTCGAATCCGGCGGCACCCACGCCGTGGGGTGGCTGGGAATCCTATGTCTCTCAGGGTGGAGTCTCGGACGAGGCCACCGCCAAGGCGTTCATGCAGACCACATTGGCCAGCGCGGCCCGTGTGCGCGGCCAGTACACCCGCTCGCTGCTCGTCACCAACGCCGAATCATTGCCGTTGGTGGACTACCGGCCCGGCGACTGGATCACCGCGCCCACAGTCCAGCACGGCGAGAAGGTGCGAATCCAACAGGTCACCGTTTCGCTTGACTCCAACGGGCTCAAGGCCAGCATCACGCTCAACGACAAGGTGTACGACTCGCAGGTGCGAGCCAACAAGAAGATTCAGGGCATCACCGGTGGCGCAACGTTGGCCGGCAGCGAGGGCGGCCGCCCGGCTCCGGAGAAGGATCATCGCACGCCGAAGGCCGTGACCGGTCTGGTCGTGGCGACCGACGCGTATATCTCCTCCCGTGGTACGGCTTTGGGTCTGGCGACCTTGCAGTGGGCTGCGGTTTCGCAGGCCACGGATGACACGGCCATCGACATTTCGGGCTATCGCGTGGAGTATCGCAAGAACCTTGCCGGTGCGCCGTGGGTTTCCGGTGGCGTGACTGACGCGCAGCGGCTCACGTTGGGCATCGGCGGGCTCGAATGCGGGCAACGCTATGAGTTCCGGGTCAGGGCCGTGCCAACGTATTCAGACAAATTGGGCGACTGGTCGAACGTGGTCGTGGCTTTGGTGGCCAGTGACGTGACGCCGCCGAGCATACCGTCCAAGCCTATCCTCACCAGCAAGCTCGGTGTGGTTGACGTGCAGTGGGACGGCAGGAACAATGCCGGCGGCGGCATGGAACCGGACTTCGACCACGTGGAGGTCGGCATTTCCGATTCGAACGGGAATTGGAAATACCGGGATAGCGTGGCGCGTGACGGCTACTGCCATGTGACCGGGCTTGAACTGAACAGCACATGGTGGTTCGCGCTCAGGAGCGTCGATCATTCCGGCAACAAGTCGGCGTGGAGCGCGGGTGCCAGCGTCAAGGTCGCCCCGGTGCTCACGCAGGAGGATCTGAACAAGAGCGCCGAACAGATTCTGGCGGCGGCGAAGAACGACGCGGCCCAGCAGGTCGCCGTGGTCGACAAAAAACTCACCGAGACCGGCGCGCGGATCGAGGCGAACAAGGAGGCGCAGGACAAGGCCGACGCGGCGATAAGGGCCGACGTGTCGAAGAACGCGCAGGCCATCACCGACAACAAGAACGCGCAGGCCTCAGTGGACAAGGCGCAGGACGCCGCCACCAAGAAGGTGTCGGACGACCTCGCGGCGGCGAACAAGACGATCAACGCGAACAAGGCCGCCACCGACAAGGCGCTGGCCGAGGCCGAGAAGAAGGCCCAGGACGCCTACGACAACGCGGTCAACGCGCAGAAGACCGCCGACGGCATGCACTCCATCTTCAAGGGGCCCGACGACCCGCGCAACGACAAGTCGAACACGGTGAGGGCCGGCGACTTCTGGTTCGTAACCCAGAAATACTGGACCCGTTGGCTCGGCGAGGCGAACAACAGCACCTCACTGCTGGCGGACTTCTACACGTATTGGGAGGGCGCGGCGAACGACAGTGCGAGCGTGCTCGTGCCGTTGAGCTCGCGCGTCACCGCCGTGAGACAGTTCGACGGCACGCAGTGGAACGAGTTCAACCTCGTCGCCAGCAACATCATCGCCACCGGCTCGATCACCGCGCAGCTTGTGGACGCGGAGTTCTTCCACGGCCGCACCATCGTCGGCGGCACGTACCGCACCGAGGGCGGCAACGTGACCATCACCGACTCGGGCATCATATTCAGCTACCGCAACCGGCACCTGCTGAGCTTCGCCAGCGATTCGAGCGGCAAATGGCAGCTGACCATGGACGCGCCGATCGTGTCGGACGCGAGCATGAGCGCGCCGACCATCACGGGCGGCACGATCACCAGCGCCGTCTACAGGACCGCGAACGGCAGGCTGACCATCAACGACGCGGGAATCGTTCTGAAGAACGCCTCCGGCACCAGCACGCTGGCGGCGGACTCGGCCACCGGCAGCGTGACCCTCGTCGGCACCGTGAAGGCCAGCCAGGTCACCGGTTCGACGATCACGACCACGAACGGGCGCATGCTGTGGAACGATGCCGGCCTCGTGCTGAAGGACGCCAACGGGAGCATAACCCTGTACGCGAGTTCGATGGACGGCAGCGTGACCATGAAGGGCTCGCTGACCAGCGGCAGCACGCTCTCCGGCGTGACCGTCACCGGCTCGATCATACAGACCACGGGCGCCGCGAACAGGGGCGTCAAGCTCACCAGCGGCGGACTCGTCGGCTACGATTCCTCGGGCAACGCGAAATTCGCGCTGGACACCAACGGCAACCTGAAGATGGACGGCGGCATACTCGCCAACGGCACCCTGACCGCGCCCACCGTCAACGCGGGAGTCATGACCAGCACCGTCATCAACGCGCCGGTCGTCCAGTCCAGCACCGCCGAGAACACGGGTTGGAAGCTGCGGGGCAACGCGCTGGACATGTGGGACTCGAAGCGCAGCCACACGGTGCATCTGGACGGCGAGGGCACGAACAACCTGCTGACCGGCACGTTCCAGACCGGACTGTCGGGCAACAGGGTGATGATAAGCCCCTCGTTCCAACAGTCCGAGGTCACGGGCTCGGATAAGCTGGAGGGCGCGGGCATCCAGTTCTACCACGGCACCGGCTCGTACGGACACCCGTACATCGCGGTCGAGTCCACCACGCAGCAGGAAGGCGAAGTCAGCGCGCTCACGTTCAACGGCGGCCGCCGCGCGGAGCACGACCCCGGCGCGTTCGCCAGAATCGGCGAACGCAAGGACTCCGACAACACCACCAAGGGCGGCACCGTGTTCCTCGCCGCATATCAGGACTATGACTCGCCCGATACCGGCAAAAAGCGCGCCTACCTAACTCTGTGGTCTCCCAAGACCGGGGACACGACCGCCACGCTCGCCGCGCAGGACCCCAATGGCCGAGTCGGCATCCAAGCCGACATCGACAGCGGATACCTGTACATGGGAGGCTTCCTCGGCGGCTTCTCCGACGGGCGCGCCACGTTCCAAAGAGCCTTCTGGCGTGCGTGGTGGGGCGGTGCCGGCACCGGCAACTACACCACCACCAGCATGACGTACACGCCGGCGAAATACGGCTACTACCGGTGGGTGGTGAACCCGGCGGCGACCGTCTCTTTCGCGACCGCGCATGCGGGCGGCGACACCGCCTCGAGCACGAACATCTACGGGTACGGGGAACGCGGCCAGGATATATACGTGAGCGCCCTGGCATATCTATGTAAATAAGGAGGGCACCGTAATGGATTTTATGGTGGAGGACGGCATGCTGCTCATGCCACGCACCAACCCGGACACCGGGCAGACCGCGTGCGGCATGGTCTCGTTGGAGACCATCGCCGCATGGGGGGAACTGTTGGGCACCGGCAGTGACGTGGAGACGGTCGCGGCGATCATGCAGGCCAAGGATCCCGGCATCATCGACCGGGAGACCGCGCGTCATGCGTGGACCAGCGCCTACGAGCAGGTGGAGCATGACGCGCTTGAGGATCTGAATCAGGTTCGCGCCGCCTCGCTGCACCGCGCGTTCACGCCCACCGGGGCGTTGGCC
>JAIJJM010000369.1 GCA_022728415.1 Collinsella sp.
TATCGATCCGGAAGCGTATCTGCGCCATATCCTGAGCGTACTGCCGGAATGGCCTTCCAACCGAGTTGACGAACTCCTGCCATGGAACGTAGTACTCACTAATAAATAAGCGTCAATACGGTGCTCCGTTGACGCTTACGAAAGCTGGCTGCGTGAAAAGATGAAAACCCTGTCGCGACACTCAGAACTGGCGAAAGCGTTCGCATACGCCCTGAACCAGTGGCCGGCGCTGACGTACTATGCGAACGATGGCTGGGCTGAGGCGGACAATAACATCGCTGAAAATGCGTTGCGGATGGTCAGTCTGGGCCGCAAAAACTACCTGTTCTTCGGTTCGGATCATGGAGGAGAGCGGGGAGCGCTGCTGTACAGCCTGATCGGGACGTGCAAACTGAACGGAGTGGAGCCAGAAAGCTACCTCCGCTATGTCCTTGACGTCATAGCCGACTGGCCGATAAACCGGGTCGGCGAACTGCTCCCCTGGCGTGTAGCACTGCCGACTGAATAACACATCCCCGTCAATACGGTTCTTGCTGCACGCTTACCAACAAACCGGCCCTCACCAGAAGCGATTATGGCAAACTACCAACTGAATGAACAATTACTGGAGGGATGCAGGCCCTGGATTGTTATTTTTGATGACGTTCTTACTGCCGGTAGCCATTTTAAAGCGATGAAAAGCCTGATACTACAACATATTCCTGAAGCCTGTATACTGGGACTCTTTGTTGCCCGAACAACCCGGGGAGCTCAAATTATTTAAAAAGGGTAAAGTACTCCTTAAAATGAAAGCCCTTCACCATCAGCCACAATCCTGTACCCCATCGCCTTATAACCCCGCTGGCGTTTATCCCACATTCTGAGCAGCACTGGATACGCGGTATCCACAAAATCAATGATCCTGACATCGCTTTTACCGGTATGCTCTCTGTGTAGACGTCCCGCATACTGCTGTAATGTCCCTTTCCATGACACAGGCATGGCAAGAATCAGCGTATCCAGCGGAGGGTGGTCAAATCCCTCACCAATAAGTCTGCCTGTTGACAACAAAATACGGGGAGAATCAGGAGGAAGAGCATTCAGCCTGGATATCAGCATCGCACGCTTTTTTTTCGATAGTCGTCCATGGAGAATAAAGGGGGACAATTTCAGTGAATTCATCACTGATGCTATCTCATCCAGATGATCTGTACGTTCAGTCAGTACCAGAACTTTTCGCCCCTGCCCGAAAGCTTTCATGGCTTCTTCAGCTATCGCCACCGTTCTGTCATGATCCAGAGCAATTTCTCTGAAAATATCCTGGATTCTCGCATCCGATGGTAAATGACCAGATGTAAAACGGGAACGGGTCAGTACCTCCAGATTATGTGGGCTTTCCTTCGGGCGGACCGCTGTATGGCGAATGGCACCACAGTACATAAAAATAATGGGATGCAGACCATCCCGTCGGATTGGTGTTGCCGTCAGGCCAAGCAGATATCTGGCATTCGTTTCCTTCAGAATCGCAGAAAATGAAACCGCGCCAATATGATGGCACTCATCCACAATGATTTGCCCATAATTCCTGACCAGAGGTTCAACTTCTCCGTGTCTGGATATGGACTGCACCACCGCAATATCAATATTGCCACAGGGTTTATGTTTACCTCCCCCGATAATACCAATATTGTCACCAACCTGCAGAAACACCTCGAGACGCTCCTGCCACTGCTTCAGCAATTCAGTCCGGTGTACCAGTATCAGTGTATTCACTTTCCGTCTGGCAATCACTGCCGCTGCGGTAACTGTCTTACCAAAAGCCGTTGGCGCACAAAGCACACCAGTGTCATAACGGAGTAATGCCGAAACGGCCTCTTCCTGCTCCGCTCTGAGGTTTCCCATAAAAACGGCATTACATTCCGTCCCGACAAATCGTTTATCGATTAATTCTGCAGCAATATTGTTGTCCCTAAGGAAAGATAATACGCTGTCCAGACATCCCTGGGGCAACGCAATGTGTTGCGGGTAATTCTCCGCACAACCTATAACACGGGGCTTATTCCAGACTGACATACGCATTGCCTGAGCCTTATAAAACTCAGGGTTCGGAAATGCTGCCAGCCGAATAAGTCGGTTAATCAGCACCTGAGGTAATTGCGCTTTTTCGAAATAGATCTGGTTTGCCAGCGTGATTTTCAGCGGTTCTGCAATAGAAATATTCAGTCTGTTTCCTGATGATTTTTTCCCTTCCCATGGCGTACCCAGGTCTTCTTCGTTGATAAAGTTCACATCCAGAGGATGGATACTTCCTGTAGCCCGTAATATCGTCGGTTCAATATTCTGCACATTCATCGGGATCACCGATGCAAGAAAAGCCCATTGATCAGAATAAGGCTGGAAATTCATATCAACAAAAACACTTCCCCCCGATTCACGCGGTCTTTTTTGCAGAGGTAATGCTATGAGATTACCAAATCCCCCTTTTGGCATCGTATCCTGATTAGGAAATAATCGGTCATAAGAACCCAATCGCAGCTGTCGAGTTCGATTACACGTATAACTAATAATAGCAGTCCCCAGACGGCGAGCTTCGCGGGCCGAAACTCGTGAAGCAAAAAATATCCAGACATGCGCTCCCTGACGTGAACGGGATATTTCCAGCGCAGCGGGTACACCCAGCTCATCACAGGATCGCATGAATGCGGATGCATCCTTCTGCCATTCAGCTTCATCAAAATCAACAGCCAGAAAATAACAGGAATCATCTTCCAGCAACGGATACATCCCGGCAGTATGGGTACCTGCCAGATGGTAGTAGATGACGAGATCAGATACAGGAATCAACTGACGGTGAGCGCAGTCCCCACATTTTATCCGGGGCTTACCGCATATTCTCGCCTGCCATTCGTTAGCGCAGGCAGGAGAGTACCCTGATTTGCCGCTGGTTTTACTTTCCCATCTAAGTGCCCATACATCATCACGCCCGCGAAACAACCGACGAAATAATGCAACCTTCTCATTGGTGGATAATACAGAAACGCGCTGCACAGAGATCGGCGGTTTACGTCGCCATTCAATCCCATGAGCTTCAAGTAATGAGACCAGACGGGCATTTTCTGCCCTCAATGCAGCTAAGGAAGGTGCGAATAAGCGGGGAAATTCTTCTCGGCTGACTCAGTCATTTCATTTCTTCATGTTTGAGCCGATTTTTTCTCCCGTAAATGCCTT
>JAIJJM010000370.1 GCA_022728415.1 Collinsella sp.
GCGCTGGCCGAGGCCCGCGAGCAGATTGAGGAGCTGCAGGGGCAGGTGAAATCCTGGAAGGTTCAGGCCCATGCGCTGACTGACGAGCGTGACGACCTGGCCGACGAGCTGGACGAGGCAAAGACGCGCGAGCTGGCGCTGACGCAGCGTGCACAGATGGCCGAGGCTGATGTTGAGGAGCTGCGCGCTTCGCTGGAGGATGTCGAGGCGGGCAAGAAAGCTGCCGAGGCCGACGCTGTCGAGGCGCGTGAGACCGCGGCGGCCCAGCTGGCGCAGATGCGTGCCGAGGCCGATGCCGAGGTCACGGCCGCTCGCGCCGATGCCGATGCCAAGATTGCTGCCGCCAAGCTGCAGGTCGAGGAGGTACAGCTGACGGCAGAGCGCGATGCCCGCGCCGCGCAGGAAGCGGCCGACGCCGCCGCTGCTGTAGCGGAGCAGAAGCTCGCCGACACCGTCGCCGCGGCCGAGGCGAAGGTTTCCGCCGCCCAGCAGGCCGCCGATGCCGCGATCGATGCTGCCCGCGCCGCCGCCGACTCTGCCGTTGAGCAGGCTGCGGTGGATGCCAACGAAAAGGTCGCCGCCGCTGCCGCCGAGCGCGACGCCGCCGCGCGTGCCGCCGAGGAAGCCCGTGCCGATGCCGATGCGCGCATTGCCGCCGCCGGGCTCGAGGCCGGGGAGCGCATCGAGCAGGAGGTCGCCGCCGTTCGCGCCGCTTGCGAGCGCGAGGTCGAAGCCGCTCGCGCGGAGATGCAGCGGCGCCTGGATGCACTGGCGCAAGAACTGGAGCAGGCCGAGCGCAATCGCGAGCGCGCCGAGCGCCGTGCCGAGGGCAACAGCCTGTCGCGCTACCTGCTGACCCGCCTGCGCGGCGAGGCTGCCGATGGCGTTGCCGCCGCGTCTGACGAGGATGGCGCTTCTGCAGCGGATGCCACCGAGGTCGAGGTCGCTGCCGACCCCGAGACTTCCGCAAAGGACGCCGACAAGTGATGAAGCACGTGCTCCGCGTGATCAACGTGCTGGCGACCGTGGTGATCCTGGTCGCCTTTGTGGTGTTGCTGCGCACGGTGTTCACGCCCGCCGGCGAGATCCCCACCATCATGGGCTACGGCTTTATGCGTACGCTGACCGGCTCGATGGAGCCGGCGATTCCCGTGCATTCGTTTATCGTCGTCGATACCGACAACAGCCAGGTCTACCAGGCGGGCGATATCATCACCTTCCATTCGTCCGATGACGCGCTGGAGGGTTCGCTCAACACGCACCGCATCGTATCCGTGGAGGCCGCGTCCGACGGCTCGCTGGTCTATCACACTAAGGGCGATGCCAATCCGGTCGAGGACGCCGCGCCCGTGCCCGCCGCCGATGTGGTGGGCCGCGTGGTCTTTGTCTCGGCAGGCCTGGGCGTGGTGGTGTCGCTGTTCACCAACCCGCTGCTGTTCTTTCCGTTTATCGTGGTGCCGTTGATTGTGCTGCTGGTGCTCGAGATTTGCCATATGGTTAAAGCCACGCAAGAGGTGGTGCGTGCCGAGGACGAGGCCGCCCTGCGTGCTGCCGTGGAGCAGATTCGCGAAAAGCGCCGTCGCGAGCAGGAAGGCCAGGACAGCGACAAGGAGCAGGGTGACGGTGGGCATGCTGAGGGAAGTGCGGAAGCCGACCCCGGTGCCCTCGACGATTTCAACCGCTCGGCATAGCTCATCGGCGTCTTTCATCCCCACCATTTGGACGCTCGTAGATGTTCCGAATCATCCGCTTTTTCATACCAATATTCGTGCTACAGTTTGAGCGCTTTGTTGCCAATTGATTTCGGGGGAGTGGAATGGAACAGGAGCGCTCGGCGCAGCGTGCATGCGAAAAGGCTTCGGTGCCGATGACGGCGGCGTCCGATTTTGTCGTGCCCGAGGGGACTGACGAGCTCAGCCGCAGCACCCGCCGTGCATGGCGCGACCGCCTCAACGATGCGTCGTCGCGCAAGATGGCCCTGGGTGTGCTCGCCGCGGCTGCCGGCGGAACGTTTTGGGGCTTTTCTGGCACCAGCGCCAGCTACCTCTTTGACGTGTGTCATATCGAGACGTTTTGGCTCATGAGCGTGCGCCAGGTTTGCGCCGGCCTGCTCTTTATGCTCGTCGTGCCCAAAAAGGATCGCGACCGCTTGGTTAAACTGTGGACCACCCCCGCCGACCGCAAGCAGCTCATCCTGTTTACGATTTTTGGCTTGCTGTTCAACCAGATTTGCTATCTGTCGGCCGTGCGCCTAACCAACGCGGGCACGGCGACGGTGTTCCAGTGCCTGCAGCTGGTGGTCGTCATGGGGTATGCCTGTGTTACCATGCATCGACTTCCGCGCACGCGCGAGACGCTTGGTGTTTTGCTCGCCTTGGGCGGAACGTTTCTTATCGCCACGGGCGGCGACCCCAGTACGCTGAGCATTTCGCCGATAGGCCTGCTCGCGGGCCTTCTGTGCGCCGTGGGCGGTGCCTGTATGGCAATTATCCCGGCCGGAATCCTCAAGGAGTACGGCAGCCCGGTCGTCACGGGTTCGGCTATGCTTTCTGCCGGAATCGTGCTGAGCATCTTTACCCAGCCGTGGGCCCACGTACCGGCGCTCGAGCCCTCGGGCGTCGTCGCGCTTGCGGTGTTCATCGTGGTCGGATCGTTCTTTGCCTATATGTTCTATATGCAGGGTGTTAAGGAGATCGGCTCGGTGCGCGCGAGTCTCATTGGAACCATGGAGCCGGTTTCGGCTACCATCACCAGCGCCCTCATGCTGGGGACGGTGTTTCTGCCCACCGACCTGGCGGGTTTTGCCATGATTATCGCGATGGTGTTTTTAACGGTGTAGCGCATGCCGCTGCCTAGACGGACGCGGTGTTGCACCACAATTCCGGGAATTGGTGCCTGCGTCTGGAGTTTAACTGACGATGCCAAATATGTCATAAACTAATAGCGTAATTGACTTTTAGTATTGCGAGGATTCCTCTATGGCTGGTAACCACTTTAAGAACGGCGACGACGAGCGCTCTGCAGTTCCGCCGCGTTCAAATGGGATTGGAAACGCTGGCGTACCGAGTGGATCCAGCCAAAACGGCGCTGGCAACCGTACGTCTCCGGGCGAAACGGCGATGTTTGCCGCTCTGTACGAACAGTCTCAAAAGGCAAAACAGGCTGGTCGCGTAGGCAGGCAGGCATTTCC
>JAIJJM010000371.1 GCA_022728415.1 Collinsella sp.
TTTCCCCGGTGATCCATGCGGCGTTCCAGTCGTAGACGCCGAGGGGTGCGTGCAGGTCGGGCTCGGCCATGACGCGGGCCTGGAGCGCGTGGGCGCGGATGACGCCCCTGTTCTCATGCCAGTGGGAGTTGAGGAGTCCGATGGAGGCGAGCAGCTGGTCTCCCACCATGCGGCCCTTGTCCTTGTACCTGTTCCATTCCGCCGCTCCTTGCGGCTGGTCCGCCGGGTTGAGCGCGTCGCGTGCGACCTGGATGGCGCCGAGGGCGTGCGCGAGGTCGAGCGCGATGTCCTTCCATGGGCGGCGGGTGTCGATCGCGATGGCGTGTTCGTCGAGCCGGTAGCCCATGGGTTCGGCGGCGGCCTTCGCCTCGTGCCTGACGGCCAGGCCCTGCCGCGTGAGGGTCTTCGAGAGGGCCTGTGCGACCCGTGCGAACAGGTGGGTCTCCTCGGCCTCGTCGAGCGTGAAGTCGGGCAGGATGCCGCCCTTCTCCTGGATGTTTTGGATGTCCTGTTCGGTGTAGTCGCCACGGTCCTTGAGATGCGGGTCCTGCCAGGCTGGCGTGGTGTTGCGGGATATGTCGGCCATGATGGTCCTCCTTGATGGGCGGGGCCGTCTTTCGGCCCCTTCCCATCCGGCACCCGCACGCCGCGAGCCGCCGGCCGATTGCATCCCGTCCGTCACCGGCATGTACTTCACGACGTACAATCGGGATATGGGAGAAATCACGATGGAACCGGCTTACCACGGTATCGAGGAGGAGACCGTCACGCGTCTGCCGTCCAAGGCGTTCGACGAGTTTCTCAAGGCCCTCGACAGGCCGGTGCCGCAGACCGCCCGGGACCTTATCGGCATGGAGCCCGATTGGCTATGAGGTTCACGTCCCCGCGTAGGGCCTGGTCCGGCGACGTGCTCGACGGATCCGGCTGCGGCGTCGCGCTCATCTACGAGCGGCTGCCGCTTCGTGCGCGGGACGCCGAGAAACACGGACATCGGCCGTATAACGTAAGTTGAAAACAGCAGGCCCTCCGCCGCGGGACGGAGGACCTGCCTTCGGGCGGAGAATCAGATCTCGGCCAGCGCCTTGTCTAGGAGCGTGCGCACCGCATTGCTGCGGCTCATGTGGTGTTTGCGCATGTACCGTTCCAGCTTCGCGTCGCGTTCGTCGTCCAGACGGACGCGGATCACGTTGGAGGCAGGGGTGCTGCCCACGGCCAGGGGACGGCCTGGGGTTCTCTTCAGCGCCTCGGATAGCTGCTCGTCGGTGTAGCCCCTCTCGGCCTCCTCGGCATCGGCCTTGAGCATCGCGGCCTCGTCGGCCGGCAGTTCGTCGTAGGAGAGGATGTCGTAGTTCATGTCCATTGCCTGCCTCCTTCCAGCAGTTTCACGTATTGGGTCCTCATGCGCATCGCATGGATGAGCGCCGGCCCCCTCGATGTGCCGGCCACCACCACCTCCAGGGGAAGGCCATCCGGTGATATACCCAGATACAGGACCTTGAGGGGGTCCTCACGCAGCACGAGGTCGCGAAGCGGATGCTCCACCACGTACATGGCGTCATCCGGTTCGATGCCGTGCTTGAGCGCCGAAGGGAATATGTTCACGGTAATATTGTGACACAAAATAGGCGACGGGTCAAGGACGTATGGGGGCACGGTCCGTCACGGCCATTGTGATCCAGTTGACGATCGAACTGCTGATGGGCATCGATCTCTTCCTGTTGGGATTGATCCTTTGCCTGGTCGCGTTGCCGTTGGAGGCCGCCTGCTGGTGGCGTTGGAGGCTGTCGCGTATGGACGCCGATGCCGCCCTGACCCTCGCCCGGGCGTTGTCTTCCTTCCGGGATTACGTCTCGGTTAGATGAGCCGCCCTGTTTTGTCCGCATATCGATGGCATGCGTCGCATGGCTTGAGTGACAACCATGACAATGATCAGGAGGAGGCGTGCGATGACGGGTTCGGCTCATGGCAGTCCGGCCGACGACAATGATGTCGGAGGTGTTTTCCGCGTATGCGTGGGCGTAGAAGAATCGGCTCGTTCCGCCCCGTCGACGTGGGGTGTTTTCGATGAACCGTTGACGGATCATGATCTGCTGGTATTGTCGCGCGCGTTTGATTTCTCGGACGGGCTCAGGGAGCATTGCGTGCCGGCCGCGTGGGAGGCCCTTGATTCGACATTGGATTCCGGTGTGCGCGAGCTTGTATCGCATCCGCCCCGGACCGAGGCCGAGCTTGCAGCGGCCATCGCGGGTTTGGGTCATGCCGTCGCCCGGCGGGCGGTGGATGGCGCGCTCGATCGTCTTCAGTCCAGATGGCTGTAACGCTGCACTTCGATGATGTTGCGGGGCAATCTGTTCTCCGTTTCCCCGGATGGCGCATGTTCCGTCCATCGTGTGGACTGGTTGGTCCGCCGGCAGTGGTCGGCTATCTCCTTTGATATGAGCCGCATGGTCTTTCCTGACGGTTCGGACGGTTTCGGTCAGCTGGGGCATGTACATGGTCCCATTATCCCCAATATCCCTTCTTTGGTCCGATATCGGCGGGATTCGGGCCGGCCCCGGCGTGGATGGCCGGATTGTGCGTCGCGTGTGTTGGGAGGCTTGCATGGCTGGTGGCGAGGGGAAGCGGGGGTCGTCGGGCAAGGCGTTCGTGGTGGCCGGCATGGCGGTCGCGGCCCCGCTGCTCACGGTCGTGGTCGTGTCGTTGTGCCTGGTGATCCTAGTGGTCGCGATACTGCAGTCGGATTACGGCCTGGGGACGCGTTGCGTGACGGGCTCCTCATCGTGGGTGGATTGGGCGGTGTCGATAGCGAAGGACGATAAGCACGGGTATTCGCAGCCCAACCGCGGGGGCGACCCGGATTACGACTGCTCGTCGTTCGTGTGGGCGGCGCTGCACCATGCGGGATTCGACGTGGGGTCGAGCCCGTTCAACACTGACGGCATGGATTCGGTGTTGAAGGCGGCCGGTTTCGAACGGTCGGATTTCAGGGATGTGGCGTCCCTGCAGGCGGGCGACGTCGTGTGGGCCGACGGTCATACGGAGATCTACATGGGTGATGGCGAGTTCGTGGGCGCGCATTGGGACGAGAGGCACGGGATCGAGGGCAGGACACCCGGCGACCAGACCGGCGACGAGATCGGCGTGACGTCCACGTTGAACGCGCGGTACACGCGCGTGTACC
>JAIJJM010000372.1 GCA_022728415.1 Collinsella sp.
GGCTGTCCAGGTTCTTTCCGATGTAGGTGGCGATGTAGCTGGTTGGTGTGCCTTTTGAGCCGTCGACGTACTCCGCCTTAAAGCGCGGAGTTATGTCATCGCCCAGCTCGTGGCGGTCTTCCTGAATGGCAATATCGCGGGTGTGGGACACAATGGTGTCGATTTCTTCCGGATGAGCAAAGACCATCATATGCCAGTGCACGGTGCCGTCATGATGAGGCTCCACCGTGCGGATGCCATACCAGCGCAGACCGTCGCGGTTCAGTTTTTTGCGGACCGCCGCAAAAAACGTGTTAACCAGGTAATCGCTGGAGTCGCGCATGGTGGCCCCGTTCCATTTGGGATTCGGATGACCGTTCTCCGTTGTGGCGTGGTATTTTGACGGGCAGGTGACAGTCAGAAACACCGCTTTGTCGCCACGGGCTTCGGCCAGAAGTTCCAGCCCCTTCATGGTGGCCATCATTTCTGCCTTACGGTGAACCGGGTTACTTACTCCCGCGTAATACACTGTCTCGAGATCAATCGTGAACCCGTCTTCGTTTTCCAGCATGAAACTTTTCAGGAAATCGCGTGTTTTCTCGCGCTGTGCGCGAAACTCGCTTAACGCGTCCTGGCTCAGATAGGGTGATGTTTTTCTGGAAACCAGACAGGCGGCGCGGAGTTGTTCTTCTCTCCACTCGCAACGTAACAGCCACAGTTTGCGTTTCCACCATTCCGCACAGGTCAGGCGAAGGATTGCGCCCGGCAGCAGCTCCGTGTCCGGTTCGTTCCTCCGGTCTTTGTCTGTTGTCAGTGCGTCATAATGTGGAGGCATGGCGTGCAGGTGTAACGCCATGCGGGCCAGCATCTGATACGCCTTCAGGGTTACATCCATGGTCAGCTCGCCATCGGTTGCGCCAAAGCCATCGCAGAGTTTTTCGAAGGTGCTGCTGAACATCGCCGCCGTCATGGTGGCCAGCGTCTGTATCTGGTGTTTGTTGAGCTGCGGCAGGTAAAGCAAATCGTCCAGGCGTTCGCGTCCGGCAAGGGAGCGATAACCCGGTGTCAGCCAGCGTCCGTCAGTGCTATCCAGACGTTCGAATATTTTGCGCAGGGTTCCGCGTGCATAGCGTTCCGCCTGCCAGCTCTTTTTGCCTTTCCGGCGATCGGCTTCCTGTTTTTTGCGCAGGAAGGAGAGGTGGCGAATAAGCGGATCGCGCAGATAGGACGGCAGCAGGCGCAGCGAGGCCATGGCTTCATCCACCGCGCCGCGTGCCTGTTTTCTGGCGTCTCCTGCCAGTGTAATGGTTTTGTCCTGTTTTTCCTGTGCGTCCAGGCTTTTATTAATCAGGTTGCCCAGCGGCGTGGCGGAGAACGCCGCATCAGCCATTTCCTGGCGGCGCTCGTTCTCTACCCGGTAGGCATCCAGCCAGGAGGAAAGCGCGGATTCAGGAGCGGGGATCCCCGTTCCTTCACGCCCCACTGCGTGGCGCGGTTGTTGCCAGTCCCTGATGTACTCTGCCGTCATAGTGATTTACTTCGTCATGCCATTCAGGGTGTCGCGGCAGACTGTAGCCAGCCGCTGAATTTCCAGCACGGTGTCTTCTGTGTCGGCATGGCGATGTGTGATGCGGATGCTGTCGGCAATCACATCGACGATTGCAGAGGATGGGCGCTGGTAAATGCCAATAACGGACGGGGTGCCACCTTCAATGCGGTAAAGCCTGTAATTTCCCTCGTGGCTGTCAATCATGTAGCGACCATCAATAACAATCTTTCCGTCAGCGAGCTGTGGTACAGGCAGGGATTTCAGGTACATGTCATAACGATCACGCACGCGAGCGGCAAGATCACGTTCTGTGTTGAGCAGGTATTCAAGAAAGTCGTTGGCGAGAATCATTGCGGCAATCCTCTTGTTACAGATGTGCGAAGGCCTCCCGCCGCAAGGTGCAGGAAAGGCCCGGAACAGGAATTAATGGAGTTTGTTTTGCTGCTGGATGAGCTGTTGAAGCTCGTGCAGATCATCCGCCAGATAGCTGAAAACAGAGGCGGAATAAATGTTTGATAGTGCGTGGCTGCGCTCATGCAGCATATTGATGTGCATGATTTGCGCGACGCGTGATGCGCGGGAAAGTCTGCGGTTGATTTCAGTCTGGATGTGACGACGCTCCGCGATAGCGCGGTGCTGTTTGCGGTCTGCCATGGTGTGGCCTCTTTGCTCGGTGATAGAAATAACTCACCATCCAGAGTTGAGAATCTCGGGGTGGCGAGACGTACAGGGTTCTCAACACCGGAGAGCAAAGAATCCGGCCCGACCGAAGTCGGCCCCGTACGCCCCGCCATAATTCTGACGCGAAAAAGACGTGGCAATACAGTACGCACAAAAAAACCGCTGGCGCGGTTATGCGCTTTGCTCTGTATCGGGTTGAGAATCCCGGCACCCGTTTTATGAGGTGCAGCGGAAATGTAACCTGACCGATTGAGGCATGGCAAGCGGTTTTTTTGTGTGTGCATGTTCTGGTTTCTTACTGGTTCAGAAAAAAATCAAAAACCTTGTCAATGCGTTGCAGCAGCTCTTGCTGTATTGCTTCTGGCGTTTCCGGTTCGCCCGGTGCCTCCAACGTCGCGCAGAAATCAGCGATTTCATGATGGAGCGTCAGGCGAATGGCAGGAGCCGTGGTTCTGGCGTGCTCCAGCTCATCCAGCAGTGCCAGCACAGCAGACGGCGAGAGCATTGCGCGAAATGCCAGTAATTTTTGAGGCGTTGCCATTCGTTGCAGGGCAAATGCCAGTTCGCGTAGCTTCTGGTGGTTGATGGTGCTCATGCTCTGGCTTCCTTCAGTAGCTGGTTAAACATGTGAGTAAGTGGATTGCTACACCCGAACGGCATCGGGTTTACGTGGTAAGAAGCCCGGCCTCCTGTTTTGCGAGCGCGACCACCTGTGCTGCGGTTTGTTCTGATGACTAAGCCGCCGCGCCAAAGTCGGCGTAACTCAGCATTAATGGCTGTGGCTGGGGTATTCAGTGCTGCGGCGATCTCTCCGCCGCTACACCCCGGATGAGTAGCGATGTAGTCCAGAATGGTCATCTGCGTGGCTCCTGTACCTGTCGGATAAGATTTACTCGCGCCACGTTGGTGGCGCAGAAGTAAGTGCCGTCAGTGAGGTAGATGTGGTGTGCATCCTTTTCCGAAC
>JAIJJM010000373.1 GCA_022728415.1 Collinsella sp.
CCGAGCGCATCATCGTCGTCGACAACGCTGCCGCCAACGATGACATCAAGAAGGACGCTCTTAAGCTGGCTAAGCCCCAGGGCGTTCGCCTGAACGTCTTCACCGTCGAGCGTGCCCTCGCCAAGATGGACAAGCTCAACACCCTCGGTGAGCGCGTCATGTTTATCTTTGGCAACACGGCCGAGATGCTGCAGTTCTGTCAGGGCTACAAGCTCGACGCCATCAACCTGGGCGCCACCGCCAACCACGACGGTGCCGATCAGGTCGGCGGCAAGGACAGCTCCGTCTTCCTCGACGCCGCCCAGAAGGCCGACGTCAACCAGCTGCTCGACATGGGCATCAAGCTCTATGTCCAGCAGACCCCTACGTATCAGAGCGTCGACATCGACGCCAAGCTGTAATCAACCAGGCCTTTGCCTGACTGAAAGGAGAAGGGTATGAATACGTTCATCAGTGCGGTGCTCGTCGGCCTCGTCGGCGTGTTCTGCATGTGGGACTCCCGCCTGCTCGGTCGTCTTAACTTCGAGCAGCCCCTCGTTGGCGCTACGCTCGTCGGTCTGCTGCTGGGCGATGTGCCCACCGGTCTTGCCGTCGGTGCCGCCGTCGAGCTCGTGTCCATGGGCCTGGTGCAGGTCGGCGCCGCCGTTCCGCCCGATATGGTCCTGGGCGGCATCGTGGCCGCTGCCTTTGCGTGCCTGACCGATGCTTCTGCCGAGACCGCCATGACGATCGCCATCCCGGTCGCCGTCCTGGGTCAGCTTCTCGGCATCGTGTTCCGTTCCATCATCGCCGCCCTCACCCATGTGGCGGATAGCGCAATCGATAACGGAAAGTTCAAGACCGCCTACCGTATGCACATCTGCGCCGGCTCCGGTCTGTACGCCGTCATGTACTTCCTGCCGATCTTCCTCGCCGTCTTTGTTGGTACCGACCTGGTTCAGGCCATCGTCAACATGGTTCCCGAGTGGCTGTCCACTGGTCTTAACGTTTCGACCAAGATCATGACCGCCTACGGCTTGGCCCTGCTGCTCACCATGATGATCAAGAAGGGTATGACTCCGTTCCTGTTCATTGGCTTCCTGCTCGCCGCTTACCTCAAGCTGTCCGTCATCGCAGTCGCTCTGATCGGTGTGTGCCTGGCTGTCGTCTTCATGGGCTTCAAGTTCAATGGTTCCCATGCAGCCGCCGGTGTCGATTCCGACTACGATCCGCTCGAAGACGACGAAGACTAAGGAGGAACACACTATGGCAACCGCAACCAAGGACGTGTCCCTGAACAAGAAGGTCAGCCAGTTCTTCTGGCGCTCCTGGGCCATCCAGGCCTCTTGGAACTACGAGCGTCAGATGAACATGGGCTTCCTCTACGGCATGGTTCCCACGCTCGATCGCCTCTATCCGGACGAGTCCGACCCCAAGCAGCTCGCTGCCAAGAAAGAGGCCTACCACCGTCACATGGCGTTCTACAACTGTACTCCGCAGACGAGTGCTTTCATCCTGGGCCTCGCCGCCTCCATGGAGGAGGAGTACGCCAAGGATCCCGAGAACTTTGACCCCGATTCGATTAATGCGGTCAAGACCTCCCTCATGGGCCCACTTTCCGGTATCGGTGACTCCTTCTTCCAGGGCACCATCCGCGTTATCGCCTTTGGCCTGGGCGTTCAGCTGGCTCAGCAGGGCTCCATCATGGGCCCGATCCTGGCCATGCTCATCTCCATCGTCCCCTCTGTGCTGATCACTTGGTTCGCAGCCAAGATGGGCTATCAGGGCGGCCACGAGTACCTGAGCAAGCTCCAGGGCGGCGACCTCATGGAGAAGCTCATGTATGTCTGCGGCATCGTGGGTCTTATGTCCGTGGGCGGCATGATCGCCACGCTGATCGGCGCCACCACCCCGCTGAAGTTCGCTGAGGGCACCGTCGTGATCCAGGACATCCTGGACGGCATGATGCCCCAGATGATCTCCCTTGGCCTCACTGGCCTTATGTACTGGCTCATCAAGAAGAACGTCAACACCGGTTGGCTTCTCGTGATCGCCATCGTGGGCGGCATCGCCCTCTCCGCGGCCGGCATCCTGGCCTAGTCGCGGCCAAGCGTCTAACCGCTTTCCCCCGGGAGCCTGCCTGGCATCCCATACCCCAGGCAGGCTTCCATCCCTAAATGTGTCAAAGGGACAGTCCCTTTGACACATCCTCAACGGGCCGGCGATTCGGTCCAAACCACGGTAACCCTGCGAGTGTCCGGCAATGTGGCGCCGCAAAAATCGAAAGGAATGTGTCAGATGTACGAGATCGACCTTAACCTCCCTAAGCAGATCGTCGCTGACGTCCTGTCCAACCACGAGATCCACAGCGTCGCCTTCGTCGGCTGCGGTGCTTCCATGTCCGACCTTTACCCCGCCAAGTACTTCCTGGCCAACAACACGGACAAGCTGAACGTTCAGATCTTCACCGCTAACGAGTTCAACTACGATACGCCTTCCTGGGTCAACGAGCACACCTTCGTGATCACCTGCTCCCTCGGTGGCTCCACGCCCGAGACCGTCGAGGCCAACAAGACCGCCAAGAAGCACAACTGCCCGGTCGTCTCCCTCACCAACAAGGCTGGCTCCGCTCTGACCGTTGACGCCGACCACGTCATCGTTCACGGCTTCCACGCCAACTACGCTGCCAAGTGCGAGAAGCCTGGCTACGCCATCGCTCTTGCTCTCGAGATCCTTCAGCAGACCGAGGGCTATGACCACTACGAGGACATGATCACCGGCCTCACCAACGTTTTCGATCTCTGCGAGAACGCTGCTCAGCACTGCAAGAAGCTCGCCAAGAAGTTCGCCGAGGACTTCAAGGACGACAAGATGATCTACTTCATGGCTTCCGGTGCCTCCGAGAAGATGGCCTATTCTCATGCCGCCTTCCTGTTCACCGAGATGCAGTGGATCGACGCCGCCGCCTACAACACCGGCGAGTACTTCCACGGCCCGTTCGAGGTTTCCACCGAGGGTAAGCCCTACGTCTTCTTCATGTCCGATGGCGCTACCCGTCCGATGGACGCCCGCGCCCTCACCTTCCTTGAGCGCATGGGCGCCAAGGTCGCCCTGATCGACGCCAAGGACTACGGCCTGGCTGACGCCGTGCCCGCGAGCGTCGTCACCTACTTCAACCCGCTGCTGCACCTCG
>JAIJJM010000374.1 GCA_022728415.1 Collinsella sp.
ACATACTGAGCTACGACGCCATGCGCTCCATTCTTGGCGTTATACCGTTATTAAAGGGCGAGATCTTACTGGATAGCATCCCTGTTCAGACACTTAACCATCGCCAGCGCGCGCAGGCTATTGCCTGGGTGCCGCAGGCGCACGACGGCATTTTTGCTTTTAGTGTGCTGGATATGGTGTTGATGGGCCTGGCCCCCACCATAGGCGCTTTTTCCGTTCCCGGTAAGCAAGAACGCCTGAAAGCCACGGAGCAACTGGAAAAGCTGGGCATTTTGCATCTGGCGACACGACGCTGGAATACGCTTAGCGGCGGTGAACGTCAGCTGGCTTTAATCGCCCGTGCACTCGTCCAGCAACCGCGCTTGTTATTACTGGATGAGCCTGCCTCCAGCCTCGATTTCGGTCATCAGATCCAACTACTGGACACGCTGGCGCAGCTCAAAAATAACGGCATGACAATGCTAATGTCGACTCATCATCCGCTCCATGCCAACGCCATTGCCGACAGCATTATCCAGGTAGAGCCAGATGGACGAGTAACACAAGGCTTACCGACCGAACAGTTAACCACGAACAAACTGGCTGCCCTGTATCGGGTTTCTGCCGACCAGATTCATCATCACCTCTCTGCAATTAGCCACTAAGGAACAATCATGCTCATTGATGATATTGATTTTGCGGACCTTTACCTGCAGCAACTCAAACTGGCCCACCGCACAGAAAAAACGCCGGATCACTGGGATCAACGGGCGGAAAAAATGGCGGAAAATTGCGCCTCGCCTACGGACAGCTACCTGCAACAACTGACCGCTAAAATTGATCTGCAAGGCGCGCAGACCTTATTCGATATGGGCTGCGGACCGGGTACCGTATCGCTGGCGCTGGCTGACAAACTCACGACGATTTATGGCGTTGATTACAGTCAGGGGATGCTGAAGGTTGCCGCCCGTCGCGCCGCCGCGCTAAAGGCAGACAATGTCCACTGGATCCAGCGCGCCTGGGAAGAGGACTGGAGTGACCTGCCACGCTGCGATATTGCCATGGCTTCCCGCTCCACTCTGGTGGCTGATATGCGCCAGGCAATGAGCAAACTGAATAATCAGGCACGGCTTCGCGTCTATACGACTCATCTGGTCAGCACCTCGTTCGTCTCTCCAGCCATTCAGCGGGCGGCTGGTCGGGAAGTGATCGAATTACCCAACTATATCTTTGCGCTCAACGTCCTGTATCAGATGGGAATTTATGCTCACGTTGATTTTATCCGTGGACAAAATTGCCAACAGGATAACAGCACCTGGGAACGTTTTGAGCAGAACGTCAGCTGGAGTCTGGGCGCGCTTAACGACGATGAGCGTGAGCGGTTATATCGCTGGTATCAACAACAAGATGCTCGTGCCCTCGCCCCTGCCAGCCGCGACTGGGCGCTCATCTGGTGGGATAGCGTACCGCAAGAGGCACTGCGATGATTTTCCTTTCTCAGGCACAAATCGATGCGTTACTTCTGGAAGATATCCAGGGCGGTGACCTGACCACGCGAGCATTAAATATTGGACACCAGCATGGCTATATAGAGTTTTTTCACCGTCAGGGCGGCTGCGTCAGCGGAATTTCTGTCGCGTGTAAGATGTTAACTACGCTGGGATTAACTATTGATGACGCGATCAGCGACGGTTCACAAGCGAACGCGGGTCAGCGGCTAATCCGTGCGCAGGGTAATGCCGCAGCACTTCATCAGGGATGGAAGGCAGTCCAGAATGTGCTGGAGTGGAGTTGCGGTGTTTCTGATTATCTCGCTCAAATGCTGGCGTTACTTCGTGAACGTTACCCTGATGGCAATATCGCCTGCACCCGAAAAGCAATTCCGGGCACCCGCTTACTGGCCTCGCAGGCAATTCTGGCTGCCGGAGGACTGATTCATCGTGCCGGATGTGCGGAAACCATATTATTGTTTGCCAACCACCGTCATTTTCTTCATGACAATCAGGACTGGTCAGGCGCAATCAATCAGTTACGTCGCCACGCACCCGAGAAGAAAATAGTTGTTGAAGCCGACACGCCGAAAGAGGCAATCGCCGCGTTACGCGCGCAACCAGACGTACTTCAGCTCGACAAATTTAATCCGCAACAGGCAACTGAAATTGCGCAAATAGCACCGTCGCTGGCTCCTCACTGCACGCTGGCTCTGACCGGTGGAATTAATCTGACAACACTCAAAAATTACCTCGACTGCGGCATTCGCCTTTTTATTACCTCCGCGCCTTATTACGCGACACCAGCTGACATTAAAGTCAGTCTGCAACCCGCAGCCTCTATTTAATTCTTTGTTAAACGGAATTTATTCTATGAGACTCAAAAAACGTTATCTCTGCACAGCATTATCACTTGCCTTTACCCAGCAGGCCGTAGCGGCTCAGGAGAGTGACACGCTGACCGTATGGTCCAGTCCGGTATCATCAACGACGACCACCGTTCTCGATCAACCCACCATGAAGGCCCTGGATAAACAGAATGTCGCTCAGGCATTAAGTGTCGTCCCCGGCGTGGTGCTGCAAAAGTCAGGTAGCCGCAACGAAGAACAGGTCAAAGTTCGTGGCTTTGATAGTCGGCAGGTGCCGGTCTATTTCGACGGTGTGCCCATTTATGTTCCCTATGACGGCAACCTCGATCTGGCGCGGATTCTGACCAACAATTTGGGGGCAGTTGAAGTTTCCAAAGGGTATTCGTCGCTGCTTCAGGGGCCTAATCAGATGGGCGGAGCCATTAATATCACCACCCAGAAGCCAACAAAACCTCTGGAAGCAAATCTGGGATATCGCCAGGGATGGAGCCGTAGCCAGGACAATGCCTACGATATGCATGCTTCATTTGCCGCCAGCAGCGATCTGGGGTATTTGCAAGTCAGCGGTAGCCAGCTAAAGCAGGATTTTCTCGGCCTGCCGCATGGTGTAAATAATGATATTGCAGGCAAACACGGTAAGATGATTAATTCATCGGCTGATGATAAACGCGGCATTGTGAAGCTCGGTTTTACACCACGCGAAAACGATGAATACACATTGACTTACATTAAGCAGGATGGTGAAAAAGATAACCCGCCATACAGTGGAAATAGTGGTCAAAAATCACGCTACTGGCAGTGGCCAGAGTATGACAAAGAAAGTTTTTATT
>JAIJJM010000375.1 GCA_022728415.1 Collinsella sp.
TTGCCGATCTCGGAAGGCACGTGCAGACCTTTCGTCATGGCCTCCTACCTTTCTTTCGGGCCTTACTGGCCGATTCGTTAGCGCCCCTCCGTAACGGGCACTGCTTGCTGACAGCTCTAGTTATATCCAAATTCAACTCGCAATTCCACCTCGCCCCCGAACGGTCAACAAAGTACGATGAACGGTATATCACATGTGATTCCCCCATGATGTACTTCGGCGTTCTAAAGTAGCTTTTCTAAGGTAAACACTCTTTTTTCTCAAAAATCATTCGCAATGACAACTCCAATCTTTCGATTAATAATTGCATATCTACAGCGGTTTTATGTATATAAATGACGCTTGTTCGTGTTACTGTCTGTATTCGATGATATTCAGCTACCTATCTTTCTTATTCACATATGCTCACCAGTTGAGTGAGGATATAGACCGTTTTTCACAACGCGACGGGCGTCAGCTCTATGGCTTATCAGCGTAAGAAATAGGTAAAGATACCGTTCACGCGATACGTCCGTGCCATAGGTCGACTAAATTGAGACAATAGTGAATAGTGTTAGGCTACCGTCCCCTGTGGGGACTGAACGGACAGATGCATATGCCGAGCAAAATCGAAAAGAAGCAAGCCGCCGCAAAGCTGCGTAAACCGCCGCGGGACTTCTCGTACACGCAAAACCGAGAGCTCAGCTGGCTGCGCTTTGACAACCGCGTGCTCGACGAAGCTTTCGATGAGACCGTTCCGCTGTTCGAGCGTCTAAAGTTCGTGTCGATTTTCGAGTCTAACCTCGACGAATTTCTCATGGTGCGCGTGGGCGGCCTGTCCGATCTGGCAGAGCTCAAAATACAGCCTGTCGACAACAAGAGCAATATGACCGCCTCCGAACAGGTCGATGCTGTCATGGCCGAAATGCCCGGGCTCCTTACCCGATGGGAGTCCATCTTCAAGAGCATCGAGGGCAAGCTCGACACCCTGGGTGTTCACCGCGCCCGCATCGATTCGCTTACGCCCGAGGAGCGCACCTTTGTAGCCCGTTACTTCCAGGCCTACGTGTCGCCGGTCATCTCGCCGTTGGTGATCGACCCGCGCCACCCCTTCCCCAACCTGCGCAACGGTGCGCTCTACCTTGCTTGCGGCCTGGACGGCGTCACCGACGAGGAGAGCCTGCTGGGCCTTATCGAGATTCCCGCCTCGATGAACCGCGTGGTCGAGATCCCCTCGCCCACCGGCACCTACTCCTACATCTTGCTCGAGGACGTCATCCTCGCCTGCCTGGATAGCTGCTTTGGCTCTTATAAGCCGCTGGATCGCGCGCTCATCCGCGTCACCCGCAACGCTGACATCGATCCGGACGGCGAGGGCGTCGAAGAGGAAGAGGACTACCGCCAGCACATGAAGCGCATTCTCAAGAAGCGCCTGCGTCTGCAGCCGGTCGTGCTCGCGGTCTCGGGGTCGCTCGAGAAGGCGACGCTCAAGACCATCCGCAAGGCGCTCGAGCTTTCGCGCCGCTCTGTCTTTACCTGCGATATCCCGCTCGACCTAGGCTACGTCTTTGGCATTGAGGGCAAGATTCCCGAGCATCTGCGCAACGAGCTGCTCTTTACGCCGTTTAAGCCGCAGCCCAACCCCAACATCGACATGACCCGCTCCATCCGCGAACAGGTGCTGCAGCACGACAAGCTGCTCTTTTATCCCTATGAGGCCATGAATCCGTTCTTGGACCTGGTGCACGAGGCCGCCTATGACCCCGAGTGCATCTCGTTGCGCATCACGCTCTACCGCGTGGCCAAGCAGAGCCGCCTGTGCGAGTCGCTGATCGATGCCGCCGAGAACGGCAAAGAGGTCACGGTGCTCATGGAGCTCCGCGCGCGCTTCGACGAGCAGAACAACATCGAGTGGGCCGAGCGCCTGGAAGAAGCGGGCTGCACCGTTATCTATGGCTCCGAGGGCTTTAAATGCCACTCAAAGATCTGCCAGCTCACCTATCGTGAGGGTATGGCGCTCACCCGCCTCACGTTGTTGGGCACCGGCAACTTTAACGAGAAGACGGCCAAGCTCTACAGCGACTTTATGCTCATGACTGCCCATCCCGGCATCGGCGAGGACGCCAACTTGTTCTTCCGCAACCTGTCGCTGGGCAACCTTCGCGGCGATTACCGATTCCTGGGCGTGGCGCCGGTCGGCCTGAAGCCGCTCATCATGCGCGGCCTGGATCGCGAGATCCAGCGCGCCCTCGCTGGCGAGCCCGCCCGTGTGTTCTTTAAACTCAACTCGCTCACTGACCGCGAGGTCATCGACAAAATCGCCGAGGCATCGTGTGCAGGAGTCCGTGTGGACATGATCATCCGCGGCATCTCGTGCCTCAAGCCCGGCGTTCCGGGTAAGACCGAGAACGTACATGTCCGTTCTATCGTCGGACGCTTTTTGGAGCATGCGCGCGTTTACGCCTTTGGCGTGGACTCGGACATGATCTATCTGAGCTCGGCCGACATGATGACGCGCAACACCGAGCACCGCGTGGAGATCGCCTTCCCCGTGCTCGACCCCACCTGCCGCGCCATGGTGCACGAGTACATGGGCATGCAGCTGCGCGACAACGTGAAAGCCCGCAGCCTCACGAGCGACGGCACCTGGGTCCCCGTGGAGCGTGCAGAGGGCGAGAAACCCTTCAACTCGCAGGAGGCCCTGCTGGAGCGTGCCTATCGCAACGCCGAGGCCGCCGCGCAGCAGCGCGCACAGGAGAAGGAGCGTGTGGCCGAAGAAGCTATTCAGGCCGAGGTTGAACATGGGGCAGTTGCCAAACCGGAAGCGGTTGCTGCTCCCCCGGTGAATGAGCCCGAGGCGGCCGCAGAGGACGGCGTGGAGAAAGCGACCGAGCCCGCTACCGCAACTCCGGAGCCCGCCGCCGAGGCAAAGCCCGCCCCTGCTCCTGAGCCGCAGCCGGCCACACCCGAGGTTCAGAAGGTCCAGGCGACCGTCATTGAGCCCGAGCCTGCACCTCAGCCCGAGCCGCAGGTCACCAAGCCCGCACCCGAGACGAGCGCCCGTCGCGATAAGCCCGCCGGCAAGACTAAGGCCATCGAGCGCCATCGCCCCGGTCGCGTGCGCATGGGCCTGGGCCTGATCGGCCTGGGTCTTAAGA
>JAIJJM010000376.1 GCA_022728415.1 Collinsella sp.
CCTTTGTGGGCCGCGAGCTCAAGGGCAAGCGCATCGGCGTCATCGGCCTGGGCAACGTGGGTTCCAAGGTCGCCAACGCCTGTGTCGACCTGGGCATGGACGTCTACGGCTACGATCCGTTCATTTCCGTCGAGCACGCGTGGGTACTGAGCCGCGAGGTGCAGCGCGTGGGCACGCTCGAGGACCTCTGCCGCGGCTGCGACTATCTCACCGTACACGTGCCCAGCAAGGCCGACACCATCGGCATGATCAGCACCGAGCAGATTAACCTGCTGGCCCCGGGCGCCGTGCTCATCAACTACGCGCGCGAAACCATCATTGACGAGGACGCCGTCGACGCCGCCCTGCGCGAGGGCAAGCTCAGCTGGTTTAGCTGCGACTTCGCCACGCCCAAGACCGTCAAGATGCCCAATACGTTTATCACCACGCACTCGGGCGCCGGCACTGGCGAGGCCGAGGCCAACTGCGCCGATATGGCCATCAGCGAGCTCAAGGATTACCTGGAGAACGGCAACATCGCGCACAGCGTCAACTACCCCGCCTGCAGCATGGGCAAGGCGCGCGCCGCGAGCCGCATCGCCTGCCTGCACGCCAACGTGCCCAACATGATCGGCCAGATCACGGCCATCCTGGCCAAGGACAACGCCAACGTGCAGCGCATGACCAACGAGTCCGCCGGCGAGAACGCCTACACCATGTTCGACACCGACGAGCACCTGAACAGCAGCACAATCGAGGCGCTTAAGCAGATTCCGTCGATGTATCGCGTGCGCGTGATCAAATAGCGCCGGCGCCAAGCCTGCCAGGCAGGCCATGAAGCCCATTCGGCCCCCGTTTTCACAAAATGGGGGCCGATTTCGTTGCTCCGGCTTGTTTTGAAAATGCTATCCAGAACAAGTTTTTTCGGATAATCGACAGTCATACCCATATCACTGAGCGCACCTGCTTTGATAAACAGCTTTATCAGGGGCTTTAGTAGGTAAAAATCGATCTCTATATGCGACATCCAAGTTGACTGTCTATTTTCCGAAACAACTTGTTCTAGATAACATTTTAAGGCCCCTCCAAGGCGAAATTAAAGCCTTTTTTGTGACCAAAAAGCTAGTCACGCGACCGCTTTCCACCCGCGCGGCTACATTCCCGCCCAATCGATAAAAATCTCCTCACGAAGCCGCCGTTCGAGCTCCTGCTGCCGCGGCGTCTTGTCTTTCAGCGGCACATCGAGATAGGACATGATGAGCTCCATCACCACGCGGAAGGCATCGGGGTCGGCCAGCTGACCATAGGTCATCAGAACGACGGGATATCCCATCGCTTGCAGCGCCGTCGTTCGGTCGGAGTCCGAGATCTTGGATTCTATGGATCCGTGAATGGCTTTACTCTGGCATTCAACAAGGCACTCTCGGCTGCCGTCCTTATTTGCCAGCAGAATATCGGCATAGCGCCTATCAAGCCCCGAAATCAGGCGGGCACTGCGCGTCATGCGAATTTCGACGTTATTGGTGAGGCGCAGCCCTTCGCCGCCGCGCAGCCTCGAAAGGCCAAACAACATCGAAGCTTGAACCTCAAGCGGCGATGCCACAACCCCCGTAATGCATTTCGCGGCACGTGTGAACGATTTAGCGCCGCGGAGCCCCTGGATCTTACTGGCGTACTCCGTAAGCTCAGAGAGCTCGATCAAGGGCGGTCGTTTCCACAAGTCCGTTGGATTCCCCGAGACATCCTTTACGTTATCCCAGCCCAACCGTGCGTCACCCCACCGGCTCCCATACGCCTGCACAAGTGCCGACTTTACCTGAGGCGCAATCTTGCACACGGCAAAGGTGCCGCACATCTCATACATGCACATGATTAGACGCTCGTTTGAGACCGAGGGAGCCAGGGTCAGCAGGGTAAAGAGCGGGGACGCGACATCGAGGCCAAACTCCGTCTGCCGCACGGAGCCAAACGGCCTCTCCCCGTTCCAAACATGCCTGACAATGCGATCGCCCTTACGTCCGCAGCTGCCCTGCGCCAAAACGTGTATCGGGGTGCCCAGAAAATGCGCAACGAGCGGATGCTCACAAAGGCGCTCCCTGCGCGGATCGTCCGCAGAATCGGGCAGGTCTGGCATTATTGCCAAGACCTGTGGAGGTATCCGGTGATACCGAAAGGCAGATATGTCGCACAGCATGTCGTCCATGAAAGGTACGTACCCACCGCGTCGTTTGTAAACCCGCCTGGACGGCAAACGCGCTGGCTCGGCCTGCGAACGGTAAATACTGCTGCGCGCGCATCGCGGATCTCTCAGGAGACTTACAATTGGTTTGGAAAGCAAACTGATTGTGAGGTTGCATATGGTTGATGAGGACTTTGCCTGGCGGCTTGCGCAGGAGCTTGTGCGGATCGACAGCTCAGACCCGGGCGCGTATGAGGGCGAGATCGAGCACTTCATTAAGGGGCTCATTGAGCAGCAGCTGGCGCAGCTTGATAGTCCTGTGCTCGATGCCGTACAGATTGCAGAGCTCGAAGTACTCCCCGGACGCCGCAACCTTATGGTCACCGTGCCCGGTTTGAGCGACGAGCCACGGCTCGTCTACATCTGCCACATGGATACCGTCACCTTGGGCGACGGCTGGGACGCAGACACGCCGCCGCTCGGAGCGGTTGTACGCAACGACAAACTCTATGGCCGCGGCGCCTGCGACATGAAGGGTGGTCTGGCCTGCGCCATTGCCGCACTGGTCCATACGCTCGAGCGCGTGGCGGCGGATGGCGCGCTGCCCCGCCGCGGCTTTTCGCTCATCTGCTCGGTCGACGAGGAAGACTTTATGCGCGGCTCCGAGGCCGCGATTGCCGCCGGTTGGGTCGGCTCGCGCGAATGGGTGCTGGATACCGAGCCCACCGACGGACAGATTCAGGTGGCGCACAAGGGGCGCACGTGGTTCGAGATCGAGATGACCGGCGTCACGGCGCACGCGAGCCAGCCCTGGAAGGGCGCGGATGCCGTCGCCGCCATGGCCGAGGTCGTCTGCGCGCTGCGCCATGCGTTCGCGGCGCTGCCCGTGCAAAATGAGCTGGGGCCATCGACCATCACGTTTGGTCAGATTGAGGGTGGCTACCGTCCCTATGTCGTGCCCGACCACGCCAAGGTC
>JAIJJM010000377.1 GCA_022728415.1 Collinsella sp.
CCGTCTGGTAGCCCGCAGGGAGCATGACCTGTTCCATGCCGTTGAGGACAAGTCCTGCCCACTTGTTGGTGTTATCCAAAATGATGATGGCGATGACGTGGGTTTGCTTGCCGGTGAGCGTCTGCGCCTGGGCGTTGGGAACGTATCCGAGCTCCTTGATGACGCGCGCAATCTTTGCCTGCGTCTTTTCGCTAAGCTTTTCTCGTTTGTCGTTGAGGTAGTACGAGACGCTTGCCGTTGAGGTTCCCGCCTCGCGAGCGACGTCTGCGATCGTGACGCGCTGTTTTGCCACAGCGACTCCTTCCGACAGATGAGCATTTTCCAACATAATGACTTTGAGCCTTGGTGAGAGGTGCGCTTCGGTGAGCGACCTTTTCCTTCCATATGAGTATGCAACAAATGCGGCGTACGGGTGGGGTCGAAATATGTGACCGGCATGCGCTTCTGCCGTCTACCGAGAAAATTAAATACTTCTTGACTTTTTAAATCGAGGTTAAAATCGCAGGATTCAATTTTGGTTAAACGCATAACCAAAGAGCATAACCAACGCTCTGACCTGCGCGTTTACCGAAATAAGCTGGCATTAAGAAAAGCGAGTACCTATATTGGTCTTGTCGAAAAGACAGCAAGTCCAAACGGCAGGGGATGCTCCGGAGGCCTCCGCAAACGGTGTCTTGCGCACGCAACTCTATGAAAAGAGGGAAGCAATGAAGATCGTAGGCGTTGCCGCCTGTACCGTGGGTATCGCCCACACGTATATGGCCCAGAAGGCGATTCAGGATGAATGCGCCGCCCGTGGCATCGAGTGCAAAGTCGAGGCTCAGGGTGGTCTGGGTATCGAGAACGAGCTGACGCAGGAAGACGTGGATTCCGCCGACCTGGTGCTCGAGTCCGTCGACGTGGGTGTCGAGAACGAGGATCGTTTTGAGCAGAAGATGGCCGAGGGCAAGTTCCTCAAGGTCGGTACTTCCGATGTGATCGCCGATCCGGTCAAGATTATCGACCAGGCCGTTGAGATCATTAAGGCGACGGGTGGCGCCGTTGACGCGCCCAAGGCCGAGGCCAAGGCAGAGGAGAAGGCCGTCTCCGCTGCCCCGCAGGCCCCGACACCGGCGTCCAAGCAGTCCATCTTTGCCGATCCTGGCAAGACGCTGCTCAATGCGTTCAATACCGGCGTTTCCTATTTTATCCCCATCGTCGTTATCGGTGGCGTGTTCCTTGCCTTCTCGTTGGCATCCGGTACTGCCGGTGCTAGCGGCATGGAGGTCACCAACCCGTTGATGGTGAGTCTTAACACCATCGGCATGGCCGGCATCTCTATGATGATTCCGGTGCTTGCGGCATACATCTCCTACTCGATGGCCGGCAAGCCCGCACTTGCCCCTGGCTTCGTCCTGGGCTACTTGGTTAACAACGCCGTCGTCACCCCGAGCGGCAACAGCGTTTCGACCGGCTTCTTGGGTGCCATGATCATGGCGGTTATCTGCGGCTACTTTGTACGCTGGATGAAGACCTGGAAGGTCAACAACACCATTCAGACCATCATGCCGATCTTGATCATCCCGATTCTGACCTCGCTCGTCCTGGGTATGGCCTACATCTACATCCTGGCCACGCCGCTTGGCTTTGTGATGGATTGGCTCACCAGCGTGCTCGGTAGCCTGCAGGGCGGCTCCGCCGTTGTCCTGGGCCTGGTCATTGGTGTTATGACCGCCTTCGATATGGGTGGCCCCATCAACAAGACCGCTTCGACCTTTACCATGGCCATCATGGCCTCCGGCATCTACGGCCCCAACGGTATGTTCCGCGTCGCCGTCGCCATTCCCCCGATCGCCTGTGGTCTCGCCGCGCTCATCGCCAAGAACAAGTTCGATGACGCTGACCGTCAGATGGGCATCTCCGCGCTGTTCATGGGCTGCATCGGCATTACCGAGGGCGCTATCCCCTTCGCGGTCAAGGATCTTGGCCACACCCTGCCCGGCATCTGCATCGGCTCTGCCGTGGGCGCGGCGCTTGCCGCCTTCCAGGGCATCGACTGCTACGTTCCGCATGGTGGCTTTATCGTCGCCCTGGCCACCAACAACGTCGCGCTGTTCTGCCTGGACATCGTGATTGGCTCCTTGGTCGCCGCTGCAATCCTGATTGCCATGAAGCCCATGCTCGATAAGCAGGCCAAGTAAACCTTTAAGGACTCCGGTTGTGCGGAGGGATGGATTTGACTCCGCACAACCGCCCCTACACAACAAAATCCATCCGTACTGATAGGACCCACATCTGGGTCCCAGGGAACTTTTGTCAAAAATCCTCTGGAGAAGGAGAACAAAATGTCCAACCTCACCATCCGCCAGGCCGTTCAGGGCATGCTCAAGCTACAGGATAGCGGCGATCACGCAACCATGGTCGGCATTGGCCCCATGAGCCCCAACCTGATTCAGGCCGTGTTCGAGCTTGCCAAGGACGAGGATTTCCCGCCCATGTTTATCGCCAGCCGCAACCAGGTCGATATGGACGAGATGGGCGCCGGCTACGTCAACGGTTGGGACCAGACGCGCTTTGCCGCCGACATCAAGAAGGTTGCCGACGAGGTGGGTTACACCGGTCCGTACTACCTGTGCCGCGATCACGGCGGTCCGTGGCAGCGCGACGAGGAGCGTAACGCCCACCTGCCCGAGGACGAGGCCATGGAGCTCGCCCGCAAGTCCTTCGTCGCCGACATGGAGGCAGGCTTTGACCTGCTGATGGTCGACCCCACCAAGGACCCCTATCAGATCGGCAAGGTTATTCCGCTCGACGTGGTGCTTCGCCGCACGATCGATCTTATCGACTACCTTGAGCAGTACCGTCGCGAGCATAACCTGCCCGAGGTTGCCTATGAGGTCGGTACCGAGGAGACCAATGGCGGCCTGACCTCCACCGACAAGTACGAGGAGTTCATTTCTCAGCTGCAGCCCGAGCTCGAGAAGCGTGGCTGCCCCATGCCCACCTTTATCGTCGGCCAGACCGGTACGCTCACCCGTTGGACCGAGCAGGTCGGTCATTACAACTTTAAGAACGCCCGCGAGCTCGCCGACATGGCCAAGCGCTACGGCGTGGGCCTGAAGGAGCACAACGCCGACTACCTGGAT
>JAIJJM010000378.1 GCA_022728415.1 Collinsella sp.
GCTGGGACTACCGGAGATGGCAATTGATATCCGTCATTTATTAGACGGCAGCCTGCAAGCGATGGTTGCGGATACCTTAGGCCAGCTTCCGGCGCTGAATGCGCGACTTAGTGAAGCCGTCAGTCGTGAGCGTCAGACAGGAATGCAGATGGTGCAGTCTGTGCTTGAGCGCATCGGGGAGGTGAAATGAAGGTCGGCTTCTTTTTACTGAAATTCCCGCTGTCGTCAGAAACCTTCGTCCTTAACCAAATTACCGCGTTTATTGATATGGGATTTGAGGTAGAGATTCTCGCGCTGCAAAAAGGCGACACACAAAACACCCACGCGGCATGGACGAAATACAACCTTGCCGCCAGAACCCACTGGTTACAGGACGAACCTACGGGCAAAATAGCGAAACTGCGCCACCGCGCCAGCCAGACGTTACGCGGCATTTATCGTAAAAATACCTGGCAGGCGCTCAACCTCAAACGCTATGGTGCCGAGTCGCGGAACCTGATTTTGTCTGCCATTTGCGGCCAGGTCGCAACACCGCTTCATGCCGATGTGTTCATCGCTCATTTTGGCCCGGCGGGGGTAACCGCAGCAAAACTACGGGAACTGGGTGTCATTCGCGGCAAAATTGCCACCATTTTCCACGGCATTGATATTTCCAGTCGGGAAGTGCTCAACCATTACACTCCCGAATATCAACAACTGTTTCGCCGTGGCGACCTGATGTTACCGATAAGCGATTTGTGGGCCGGAAGGCTGCAAAAAATGGGCTGCCCGAGGGAAAAAATCGCCGTATCGCGTATGGGCGTGGACATGACGCGCTTTAGCCCGCGTCCGGTGAAAGCGCCCGCAACGCCGCTGGAAATCATTTCCGTCGCACGCTTAACCGAGAAAAAAGGCCTGCATGTGGCGATTGAAGCCTGCCGTCAGTTGAAAGAGCAGGGCGTGGCATTTCGCTATCGCATCCTCGGCATTGGCCCGTGGGAACGATGCCTGCGCACGCTCATCGAACAATATCAACTGGAAGATGTGGTGGAGATGCCTGGCTTTAAACCGAGCCATGAAGTGAAAGCGATGCTCGACGACGCGGATGTCTTCCTGTTGCCATCGGTTACAGGTGCGGATGGTGATATGGAAGGCATTCCGGTGGCGCTAATGGAAGCGATGGCGGTCGGCATTCCGGTGGTTTCTACTCTGCATAGCGGAATACCGGAACTGGTGGAGGCTGACAAATCCGGCTGGCTGGTGCCTGAGAACGATGCCCGTGCACTGGCGCAACGACTGGCGGCCTTTAGCCAACTGGACACCGACGAACTGGCACCGGTCGTCAAACGTGCGCGCGAAAAAGTCGAACACGATTTTAACCAGCAGGTGATCAATCGAGAACTCGCCAGCTTACTGCAAGCTTTATAGAGGAGAACGCATGCCATTTAAAAAACTCTCCCGACGCACCTTCCTGACGGCAAGCTCGGCGCTTGCCTTCCTCCATACCCCTTTCGCTCGCGCACTTCCCGCCCGACAAAGCGTTAACATTAACGACTACAACCCACACGACTGGATCGCCTCATTTAAACAAGCCTTCAGCGAAGGGCGAACGGTCGTCGTGCCTGCTGGATTCGTTTGTGACAATATCAACACCGGCATCTTCATTCCTCCTGGCAAAACGTTACACATCCTTGGAAGCTTGCGCGGCAATGGCAGAGGGCGATTTGTCTTACAGGACGGCAGCCAGGTGACAGGGGAGGAGGGCGGCAGTATGCATAACATCACCCTGGATGTGCGCGGCTCTGACTGCACCATCAAAGGGCTTGCGATGAGCGGCTTTGGCCCGGTAACGCAGATTTATATCGGCGGCAAAAACAAACGGGTCATGCGCAACCTGACCATCGATAACCTGACCGTTAGCCACGCTAATTACGCCATCTTACGGCAGGGATTTCATAACCAGATTATCGGTGCCAACATCACCAATTGTAAGTTCAGTGACTTACAGGGCGACGCCATTGAATGGAACGTGGCAATTAACGACAGTGATATTTTGATCTCCGACCATGTCATCGAGCGCATCAACTGTACTAACGGCAAAATCAACTGGGGCATCGGCATAGGCCTTGCGGGAAGTACCTACGATAACAACTACCCGGAAGACCAGGCAGTGAAAAACTTTGTCGTGGCGAATATCACGGGGACGGATTGTCGGCAGTTGATCCATGTTGAAAATGGTAAACATTTTGTTATTCGTAATATCAAAGCCCGCAATATCACGCCGGATTTCAGTAAGAAAGCAGGTATTGATAACGCGACAGTCGCTATTTACGGTTGTGACAATTTCGTGATTGATAATATTGAAATGATTAATAGCGCCGGGATGTTAATCGGCTATGGGGTAATTAAAGGCAAATATCTCTCGATACCGCAAAATTTCCGAGTGAATAATATTCAACTGGATAATACCCACCTTGCTTACAAATTGCGCGGTATCCAAATCTCTGCCGGGAATGCCGTCTCCTTTGTGGCACTGACTAACATTGAGGTGAAGCGTGCGTCGCTGGAGTTACACAACAAACCGCAACATCTTTTTATGCGTAATATCAAAGTGATGCAGGAATCCTCAGTTGGACCCGCATTGAGCATGAACTTCGACATGCGCAAAGACGTTCGCGGCGTCTTTATGGCGAAAAAAGAAACACTGCTGTCACTTGCAAATGTTCATGCGGTGAATGAAAGAGGGCAAAGCTCCGTCGATATCGACAGGATTAATCACCATATTGTTAATGTGGAAAAGATTAACTTTAGATTGCCGGAACGGAGGAAGTAGATTTGCGACCATTCCTGGAAAAATGGAGTCATACTTAGGAACAATGCTACTGCAATCCACAACGAAGCGGCGTAACATCACAAGTAATTCAGTAATCAATTCAGGGTAATTGATGCTGGCGAAAAAAATCGAACAAGCTATAATTCAGCAACCATTTTACAGGTGGATGAAATAATGACAAATTTAAAAGCAGTTATTCCTGTAGCGGGTCTAGGGATGCATATGTTGCCTGCCACTAAGGCGATTCCCAAAGAGATGCTACCGATCGTCGACAAGCCAATGATTCAGTACATTGTTGACGAGATTGTGGCT
>JAIJJM010000379.1 GCA_022728415.1 Collinsella sp.
GATCTGAGCGATGAGCTCCAGATTGTCGTAGCCAGACAGATATCCCAAAAAGGAAGGCGCCTCGATCAGCATCCCCAGACTCGGCGGGAACGAGATGTCCGCCCCAAGCCTTTGGCCATCGATAGAGATTTCGCCTTCGGTAGGCTTGATCAATCCGCAGACCGCTCGCATAAGCATGGTCTTACCCGAACCGTTTATCCCCTGAAGCCCAACCACAGTCCCAGGGTCAACCTCGATGGACACGTTGCGCAGGACATCGTTTTTGCCCATGCGCTTCGATACGTCCCTAACGATCACGCTCATATCTTGTCCCCCTTTTCTATAAGGTCGGCCCTTCGAAACCACAGTCCGCCCAGCGATAGGCATAACGACATAATCGCAATTGAAAACAAGACGCTCGAGCCCGTCGCGATTCCCTCTTTGACAATTCCGCCCCAGCGCAACAGCATCAAGGCGTTACCCAATAGCGCCCAATGTCGTGCATATGCCGAGCAGATCAGGGAGCTCGTTAAAACCACAAACGAGACCGACGGCCCAAGCACAAACCCGACCGCCGCTTGCACAAGCGCAAGCGCCTCGAAAGCAAGAAAGAGTCCTACGAAAAACGGCAGCGCATCTGCCTCGGCAGCTTTGAGAAACCACGGCGCCAAATTAGCCAGCTGAAGCGACTCGCCATGAATGACCGCGCTGAACGAGGAGCTCACTACCAAGCTCCAAATCACAACAGAGCAAACCACCACGAGCAGCGAAAATGCCGTTACCGCCGCCACCAAGATAAAACGCGAGACCCACCAAAGGGTTCTTGCCCGACATCGAACAAGCGCTTGCAAACCAAACCCGTGCAACGATTCGGTCGGATAATCGAGTGTTGTATAGAGAATAAGCAGAATGAGAAAAAGCCATCCTAGCGGAGGCACAAACATGACCCCGGGCCTAGGCTCAAACGGAGCAGATCCGGCAAACACGAGCGCAAGATTATCCGCAAACCCCAAGGTATCCGTTCTAACCCCATACACAGAAGACAGTCCATAGGCGTATACCAAGTTCGCAACGGTCACTGCCGCAATTGCAATAAAAGTGATGATGTTCTTCTTCAAAACGGTCCTCAGGTCCGCGGTGACCAGCCTAAACAGCATCAGACCACCTCGCGCCTTTTTAAGAATCTCGCGGAAATCAAAGAAAAGACGAGCAACAAAGTGATTTCTGCAAACCCCGCTCGAATGTCGGGCCAGTTATTTAGCGATTCCGACCTGATGCTGTTAAGAATGTTGCAGTTAAAGCCAACGCATGAAAGGACGCGAAAAATCCAGTCGTTAACAAAATGCCATGCAACCATAATCAGATATGGAACGACCATCGCCTTGATTCTGCTGCGAAACACAACCGACAGACCGGTCACGGCCATGGATAGAACCCCCAGCGTCACCGCATCGAACAGCGTATAAACCAGCACGTATAACAGAGGCCGGGAATAAAACAGACCAGAAAAATAGCTATGCAGATAGAGCCCAACATAAATCGATTCGTCGACTCGGGGGAGATACGCGGGAAACAGCATGGAGACAATCAGGAAGTTCACGAGTAGCGGAATAGCCGTGACCGCAAACGCAGAGAGGAAAGCAGACAGCATCTTCACGTTCACGTACGCATTTCTAGAAACACGCGTGCAGATCTGTGCCTCGTAACCGCTCAAACGCTCGGACAGGCATGACCACGACCCGGCCAACATGGCAAGCAACGGCAGCGCGTAGAAAAACACCGACGCTAACAACGGCGCGTTCGCGCCCACAACAATCCAGTTACCAAAGCTACTTTCACGCGTTTGGCCGAGGTATGTCTGAGACTGCAGACCAATGCCGTAGCCAAAAGATAGCAGCTGTTTGCGTTCAGTCTCGAGCGTCCACCACGCCTCGACGGCAGCTGCCATCGAAATTACTGTCGCCAAAGTAAGAGCCAACGCAAATATTGGGTTTCCAGATATCTTGGACAACTCGTGCCGAATTAGTTTTTTATTCAACCGACATCACCCTTCCATTGGCCGGACCGAGCAACAACGCTCGACCCGGCCCTAATCACAACAAGAAGCTGCGGATTGGCTAGGAGGGAAGTTTGTTAAAATGGCCTAAGCAATCGGGGCTCCACCTTCCATAGACCGTGCCGTATCCGGACTCGGCCCAGGCAGTCAGACGAGCATGGCTGCGCCCATTCTCGCGAACGAGGTTATACATCTCCCATTCGCCCGCGTGGTTGGCGCGATACACGCCTTGCGTGCAATTCATAGTGCCCGTTCCTCTATTGTCATAGGCGCCGTCCACGTACAAACGTAACGGCCTTCCTGAATAGCCTTGGATCAAAGTGTAGACTGAAGATGAATCTTCTTTCTGGCGATAGCCAGTTGCGCTCGTGCCAGAACATTGAAAAGCGAAATCTCTATCTTCGTTGTTCTTGCATGTGGCAATTCCGGCATCTGCGCTCTGCGAAATGCTCGAAACCTGGGAAGTGTCGAACTCCTCTTGAGCAAATGATGCGGCGGGCGCACCCATCGACAAGCCCGCAACAATCGCCAACCCGACTCCGATTCGAGCAATAATGCTCCTTGGCTTAATCATGGCCTTCTCCAATCACAAGCGGTTAACAATGCGTCGACGCACGGCAACTTTTGCATGAATAGAGAAAGATGTCTGTAAACACCCGCTATTGAGTTGATTGCTCAGGCGTTTACACGTTATCTACCTGCGATAACAATGAAACAAGTTCCGCTTTATTCTTGATCCTCAACTGGCGGTAAGATGCAGACCGCAGTGCTTGCACCGTAGATGCAGCGTAACCGACATCCTCCGCAATAGCCTTTGTCGTTGCGCCCTCTGCCGTCATCAGCAAGATTTGCGACTGAACATTAGAAAGGGAGCGAGACATAAGCAGGGCCAGCTGGCGCACGCGGGCTGTTTCGGTGGACCCGTTCGCGCGGTACTCCAAGACGGCTTTCTCGTCCTCAACCGAGCGGGCGAGCGCGATGTGCGTGACGAATATGGGCACAGACCAGCAGACGATCACCGTTGCCACGACGACATTGACAGCCGAACTATGCCCCAACAACGACGCGAGGAACAACGGCTTGAAAAC
>JAIJJM010000380.1 GCA_022728415.1 Collinsella sp.
CTGCCGGCAGAAAAGGAACGTCCCCAGGTGACGCAAAAGAATCACTTTTGGCTAGTCGTGTAAGGCTGGTCATTTAAGTCTGTCCCCAATGAGTAGGTGCGGAAAGGGTGTGAATGTTTGATTTACGCGCTATGATGTGCCCTTGCATAGAGAGCTCGGCGGAATGGTAACGGTCGCCGGGACACGTATTTTGAAAGGGGCTATCATGCCAGAAGAACTTCGTTCCATTCCACCCCAACACGGGTCCTTTGTATTTACGTCGGAGTCGGTGACCGAAGGTCATCCCGATAAGATCGCCGACCAGATCAGCGACGCCGTCCTCGACGCAATCCTCGCTAAAGAAATAGAGCTGCAGGAGCAGGGCTACATTGCGCCCAACGGCGTCCCCGCCAACGTTGAGAACGTCCGCTGCGCCTGCGAGACCCTCGTGACCACCGGTACCGTCATCGTTGCCGGCGAGATCCGCACCCAGGCCTACGTCGACGTGCAGGAGATCGCCCGTGGCGTTATCCGCCGCATTGGCTACAACCGCGCAAAGTTCGGTTTTGACTGCGATACCTGCGGCGTCATGAACCTCATCCACGAGCAGTCGCCCGATATCGCCCAGGGCGTCGACGAGTCTTTCGAGACCCAGACCGGCGCCACCACCGACCCCATCGACCTGATCGGCGCCGGCGACCAGGGCATGATGTTTGGCTACGCCTCCAACGAGACCAAGACCCTCATGCCCATGCCGCACTACCTGGCGAGCCGCCTGGCCGAGCGCCTGGCTGCCGTGCGCCACGACGGAACCCTGCCCTACCTGCGCCCCGACGGCAAGACCCAGGTCACGGTGCGCTACGAGGACGGCAAGCCCGTCGAGGTCACGACCATCGTCATCTCCACACAGCACGCCGCCGAGATCGAGGACATGGGCAAGATCAAGGCCGACCTCATCGAGCACGTCATCACTCCCGTCATGGCCGCCGAGAACATGCCGTGGGACAACGCCGACATCTATGTGAACCCCACCGGTCGCTTTGTCGTTGGCGGCCCCATGGGCGACACGGGCCTCACCGGCCGTAAGATCATCGTCGACACCTACGGCGGTTACGGCCGTCACGGCGGCGGCGCCTTTAGCGGCAAGGACTGCACCAAGGTCGACCGCTCCGCCGCGTATGCCGCGCGCTGGGTCGCAAAGAACGTGGTCGCCGCCGGTCTGGCCGACCGCTGCGAGGTCGAGCTGGCCTACGCCATCGGCGTTTCCAAGCCGCTGTCTATCATGGTCGACACCTTCGGTACCGCGCATGTTGCCGAGGACAAGATCGTTGAAGCCGTCGAGAAGACCTTCGACCTGCGCCCGGGTGCAATCATCCGCGACCTGGACCTGCGTCGACCGATCTTTGAGAAGACGGCAGCCTACGGCCACTTTGGCCGCGAAGACGCCGACTTCACCTGGGAGAAGACCGATCGAGTCGAAGAACTCAAAGCAGCCTGTGGCCTGTAATTAGGAACCACCAAGGTCGCAACAGGCACAAGCTTTCAAAAGAAGTACCGCCCCCAAGCGGTACTTCTTTTTTATTAATCCGGTGGCGAAGATGAGCCAACCTGGGACATGGAATAGGTCACCAGCTAATGAATTTTGCAGTGCACGCGCCTCTACCATGTATCCTTAGTCCCGAGGGGCGGGGCATTAGGTCGATCGCGAGTTCCGCACGAGCCGGAGAGCACTTAATGTGCTCTCCGTGCGAGCAGGACTGTCCGAGCAGGCGACCTTATGCCCCGCCCCTCGGGACGACGAGACAAGGCAAAGGAGCAGCCATGGCAGGCAAGCCGCAAACACTAGCTACGACCTCGGCATTCGAGATCTTGGGCCCCGTCATGGTCGGTCCCAGCTCATCGCATACCGCCGGCGCCCTGCGGTGCGCACAGGTGGCCGCCAACCTGCTCGAGGGCCGCATCGCTAAGGTTACCTTTGGCCTATGGAATTCCTTTGCCCACACCTACCGCGGCCACGGCACCGACCGTGCGCTCGTCGCGGGCATCTTGGGCCTCGACACCGACGACGAGAATATCAAGCAGGCCTTCGACCTCGCAGGCGAGCAGGGCCTCGATTATCACTTTGACATCAAGGGCGACGACGCCTCCATCCACCCCAATACCGTCGACATCGACATGGTCGATGACACGGGCGCTACAGCGCAGGTCCGCGGCGAAAGCCTAGGCGGTGGCAAGATGCGCATCAGCCGCATCAACGGCGTCGGCGTCGACATCTCGGGCATGTACTCCACGCTCTTCGTGGCGCACCACGACGTCCCCGGCGTACTTGCCGCGCTCACGAACCTGCTCGCCTACGCACACGTGAACATCGCCTTCTGCCGCACCTACCGCACCGAGGTGGGCGGCCAGGCCTACTCCGTCTTTGAGACCGACGGCACGCCCGACGGCACCGTCATTCCCATGCTGCGTAAACTCGACAACGTTGACTACGCCACCTTTATTGAGCTCCCCGGCTCGGCATCATCGCTCTCACCCGGCGTCTCGGCCAAGGAGATCTTCGATGACGGCGAACAGTTGCTCGATGCCTGCGCCGAACTCGGCCTCAACATCGGCGCCGTCATGGCCATACGCGAGGCGCGCCTGACCGGCGAGGCCCACGCCGTCGCCGCCATGCGCCGCGTCCTCGACGTCATGCGCGAGGAGACCACGACCCCCATCGCCAATCCGCAGCGATCACTCGGCGGACTTATCGGCGGCGAAGCGAAGCTCGTCGATGCCACCGGCCACAACGATTTGAGCGCAAGCCTGATGGGCGCCGTCCAGACCGAAGCCGTGGCCCGTGCCATGGCCGTACTCGAGCGCTCCGCCACCATGGGCGTGATCGTTGCCGCCCCTACGGCGGGCTCCGCAGGCGTCGTGCCCGGCTGCGTGCTGGCGCTGGCCGAGCACCTGCAGCTCGATGACGAACAGGTCATGGACGCCCTCTACTGTGCCGCCGCCATCGGCCTCAACCTCACCACGAGCGCCTGCGTCGCCGGCGCCGAGGGCGGCTGCCAGGCCGAGGTGGGAAGTGCCGCCGCCATGGCCGCCGCCGCGCTGGTGCAGATGCTCGGCGGCACCCCCGAGCAGGCACTCGACGCC
>JAIJJM010000381.1 GCA_022728415.1 Collinsella sp.
AGAGAGGCCTCTCCGTTAGCATCAGTGATCCCTTCATAGGTATGGGCGTCAACTTTGCGAACGTTACTGCCACCATCAATTTGTACCGGGTGCGTCTCCCACGCAGCGTCAGTTTGATTCTTACGGTTAACACCGTCATCCAGATGCAGCGAAAAGTAGTAGTAAGCCAGCGGCTGATCGTTGTTCTTGCTATCGGTAATCGTCAGGCGTAAAGAAGCCTCTTCCCCCACCTTTACTTTCATCGCTTTTATCGTCGAATCATAACTGCCCGGCGTCAGTACCAGCTTCGGTTCAACATCGGGCGCTTCTTTATCGACACAGCTCACAATAAACGTCGTATCGTCCGGTTTTTGCGCTTCGCTGCGGTTCGAAACATCCGCCGCATGGTGCTGGCCGCTCATCCCCGCCAGTGATGACCAGTAGAAATTACCCTGCATCGGCCAACCAGACACATCCTGCACTGACGTTGGCACCACCGTCGCCAGCGCACCGAAATGACGCATTCCGGGCAAAATGTCGCAATGTTTATCCGCGCCGCTCCAGGTAAAGGTGGACCAGGTTTCATTGTGATCGTTAACCGTACCGTCTTCATTATCGACTTCCGCCGCCAGTTTTGGTCGACTAAAAGTGTAATCACGGGCCTTCAGCGTATCGGGCATATGACCCCACATTGTAGCCTGCGGGACATCCGGGCTGGTGAGGACAGTAAAGATCACTGCCGTTTCACTGGCCTGAGCAATACCCGCGAGGCTCGCGACCAACGGCGTTTTTACACCAGGGCCGTTGGCCTGGGTGACCGTAACCGTGGCAACACCATTCGCATCGGTAGTACCACGATATTCCGTCGCGGTGGTGGTTAATTCGGTCGTGCCCAGTTTTACCGGCGCAGTATTGTTCACTACACCCTGGCGGTTTTCAGCATCTTTGCGTTTGATAACAAAAGGAATATTCCCCACAACATTACCGACGCAATCTTTGGTGGTGACCGTTAACGTGATACTGCCGCCAACCGTCGTTTTCGCCGCACCGGAGGATTCGTCATAGCCCGCGGCGCTGACGGAAATAAGGTCACCCTGCGCGGGCGCAATCTTCAGCGTCACTTTCTGATCGGCGAGCGTCAGAACACTTTCATAGGGATAGCCCGTCGAGGTAAGTAGATATAACAGCGGCATGGTCTGCTGGGGGTCTGGCTGCGCCCAGGCGATCAGCGAACGCCCGGCAAGTCCCTGAGCGCAAAACGAGCGATCTGCGACTGGCTGTGGGTCCAGTAAGGTGTCCGGCGTCGCGGCATCCGCCCAAACTAAAGATACTGTCGGTGGCGTTTGGTTTTCCCAACGTGGTGTGGCAATGATATCGCCTTCTCTGTCTTGCGGGTTGGTGACGAGCAATTTAGAGACGCTAACATCCGCGCTGAATTCACTCGGTTTAGCGGTAAACGCTACCTCATGCGTCTTTGCAGGATCCAGAAAGACACTGCCCTGGTAGACGGGTATGCTGGCACTGTCGGCGGTGGGCACGGTACCGTTAAATTCGCCGACCGTATCTGAAGAGTCTTGCCATGCAGATTCTGCCCATGACCACCCAGGCAGCATTGCGCTTATCAGCAATGCGCATAATACAAGGATTTTATTCAGGGTCAGGGACATGACAGAAACTCCACCGGTTGTTAAACGGACGCTTGTCGCATCAACATATTTTGCTTAATCCGGGATTAAGCAAAATATGCGGAAACAGCATTCCCTTGCGGGAATGCTGCTGAGTACGCGTTATTTGTGTTTGTAAATAATGTGAAGTTTGTACCCCTGTACCCCGTCGCCGTTGGTCGGGATGGTAAGAGCTTCTTTGCCATCGCGCGCAGGGCCGTTAAGGTTGGTTCTGGCGTCTTCGTTGGTCGCAGGGATGACCAGATTGTTATTATCGAAGCTTGAGTTAACGATACCACCCGAGGTGCCGAGCTGTTGGCTGCTGCCAGAAAGTACCCAACGGAAGTCATAATTGGCGGTAACGTCAGCATCGGTACCCGCATCAAACTTGCCGTTTTTGTTCTCATCCGAGTACAGTTTGGCCACGTAGGTTTTGCCAAGTTCGATTGGCGTGCTGCCGTTGATAAGGTTGATACTGGTACCATCAACAAAGATGGCTACTTTCAGGTTCTGGTTAACTACCGGCCCTGGCGCAACGTTGTCACTGTCGCTTCCGCCGCCGCTGGCAGTGGAAACGTCATAAAGATGCAGCGCATTCCCGACGTTTGGCGTACCGGTCTGCGTGGTTGGCGTAATTTCAATACCGATATAACGACCACGGTCGTCATCGGTAAGAGTGTAACTGGTCACCTTCGTTGCCAGCTCTTTTGGATCGTTACCCTGAGCGTCCTTGTAGCTCATCCAGCGGATAGTATCGATAGTTTTCGCGTTATCGCCCAATACCCCAAGATCCACGTCGCCTTCGGTATCACCAATTTCCCAACTTACGGTTAATTTATCACCCGAGTAAAGACGCTTGTCCGTTTCACTGCCTGTCGGGCGAGCGCCTTTTAGATCAGAAGTCAACGTTACATGGTCGGCATCTGTCGTAGCGCTTCCCCCTTCCGAATAGAGCCACGGAATGGTTCCCTGGAAAATATTGGTTTCGCCGCTGTCGACCCAGACGCTTTCTTCCGCCAGCGCCACAGGTGCCACACAATAACCTGCCAGTGCCAGCGCCAATGCGATCCGGGTCAGACCGCGTCTTTTATCCTGCTTCATTGATGCTCTCCTTAATGAACCTTCAGCGACTGGCCGACTGGCCTTACGCCAATCTTATTTTTTGGTATACAGCACGCGTAAACCGTATCCCTGCAAGCCATCTCCCGCTTGTGCGCCATAGGTTTGCGCCGCTTCGCGGTTAGTGGCCGGAATCACAATGTCCTGATTGGAAGTGTTCGCCTGTGCACCCACTTCACCATTGATGCTCTTGCCGGTAAATTCCCACTTGTAGTCGTACTGCGCCATCTCTTCGTCAGTCAGTTTTTCGTCCTGCTGGAAGACACCGTCTTTATTGCTGTCACGCCACAAAACAAATCGATAAGTGTTGTTGAGCGGCAGCGGTTCTTTATCTTTACCTATCAGGTTGCTGGGTTT
>JAIJJM010000382.1 GCA_022728415.1 Collinsella sp.
GGCGGCGATGCGCGCATCCAAAGGAACCTCGCGATGCGTGATGCGCGCAGGATCGACAATCAGCGAACGCGCGTCTCCGATGTTCGGCACATAGGAGAACACTGTGGCGCCGTCGATGATTCGGCGCACATTATCGGCGCTGCCATCCACCAGGAACGACAGGATCTGACCGACACCGCGAGGGAAATACTTGCCTATAAGCTCGTATTGCGGCGTATAACCCAATCCTGAATAGTTGACCTTCATCACATGCGCTGCATGATTCAAATGCTCTGCGATCCGTTGCGCGGAGGCAACCTGCTGGCTGACGCGCTGAGGCAATGTTTCCAAACCAATCAAGGAAAGATACGCATTGAACGGGCTGGCCACCGCGCCGAACGTGCGCAGATATTTGATGCGGATGCGCTTGATGAATGCCTCGTTGCCGTATCTTTCGGCAAAACTGTGCCATTCACCGTTGCGATCATCGCTGATGACCTGCTGCCGTGTGGTGAATTGGGGGAATCTGCCATTCGCCCAGTCAAGATGACCGCCATCGATAACCGCGCCGCCAATCGCATTGCCATGGCCGGTAATACCTTTGGTGGTGGAATGCACGACGATATCCGCACCGAACTCGATAGGCCGCAACAGATACGGCGTGGGCACGGTGTTGTCTACGATCAGGGCGATGCCGTGTTCATGCGCCAGCTGTGACAGCGGCTCAATATCAAGGATTTCCGTAGAAGGATTGGCAACGGTCTCCGCGAAGATCGCTCGCGTATCCGGGCCTATCTTCGATTCCACTTCAGCCAAGTCGTTGATGTGCTTTACGAAATCGGTATGGATGCCGAATTGTGGAAGAAAATCACCGAGTGCATCCACGCTTGCTCCGTACAAGTTGCTGGGAGCGATGATTCTGCCGCCGCCTTCGCCCACGCACATCAGCGCATAACTGACGGCCGCCATACCTGAGCCGACCGCCACCGCACCGATACCGCCCTCCAATGCCGCAAGACGCTTTTCGAGCACATCAACCGTGGGGTTGGCCACACGTGAGTATTCGAATCCGTCGATGAGTCCGCCTGCGAGCGCATCACCACGCTGCGCATTCTCCAAATCGAATGCGGCGGAGGCGTAGATGGGCGGCACCGCCGCATGGCCATAGTCCGCGGGGTCATACCCCGCATGAATTGCCCGCGTGGCAAACTCACCTGTTCCGGACGTGATACTCATAGGTGTTTCCAGCCCCCAATTCATGTCGGTAATAGTCTTCGATGGAGCGTGTTGCGAGCGGTCAGGCAAACGCTTCTTCCGTTAATTGCGCGAACACATCGCAGTCGGCGTGACGTTTGAGGTATTGTTCGTAGGCGATGTCGAACGCCTGGCCAAGATCCTCAATCAGGTCGGCGGCATCCTCAATACCCAAGGAAAGGCGCACAAGCTCGTCGGTGATGCCCACCTTGAGGCGTTCTTCGCGAGGCAGCTCGAAATGGGTCATGCGGCAGGGCAGCTCGGCCAGTGATTCGACAGCGCCAAGGGAGACCGCCAATCGGAAGATGTGCAGGTTGTTGAGCACATCCGCAGGGTCCACGCCAGGCACTACTTCAAAGCTCAGCACGCCGCCGGCGCCCTTCAGTCCCTTGGCGGCGAGTCGCTGGTCACCGGCCCCCGGCAGGCCCGGGTAATGAACGGACTTGACCAGCGGATGCGCGAGCAGGTACCGCGCGATGGCATTCGCATTCTCCTGCTGCCGGTCCATGCGCAGGGCCAATGTCTGGATGCCGCGGCGCACCGAATCGCATTCAGTGGGCGCCAGTACCCCTCCAAGACGGTTCTGGGCGAAGTACACGCGATTGGCCAAATCCTCACCGGAGACGACCACGAGACCGGCGTTGACGTCGGAGTGACCGGCCAGGTACTTGGTGGCGGAGTGGATTACCACATCCGCGCCAAGGGAAAGCGGCTGCTGCAGGTACGGGGTCACGAACGTGTTGTCCACGATGGACAGCGCACCGTAACGGCGGGCTGTTGCGGAGATGGCGCGTACGTCGTTGACCTTGAGCAGCGGATTGGTCAGGGTTTCAAAGTAAACGGCTTGCGCAGGCGCGATGCCGTTCGCGCGGTCGCCCTTGACGGCGGCATCCAACGCTGCAATGTCCTGGGTATTGACTGACTCGACCACGACGCCCCAACGGGTAAAGAACTCATTGAGCTGCGAATACGACCCACCGTAAATGTTGTCCCCTACAATAATACGGTCGCCGGGCTTGAAAATGCTGAGCACGGCATGAATCGCCGCCAAGCCGGAGGCGAACGCAAAACCGCGCGTTCCCTGCTCAAGCTGGGCGATCTGCTGTTCCAGGAAGTCACGTGTGGGATTGCCGCTGCGCGCGTAATCGTAGCGGGGCATCGCGTCGACCCTCTCAAAGGCATATGTCGTCGAATTGTAGATCGGCGGGTTCACGGCTCCGGTGTCATTGTCGTCAACCGGCAGTCCGTGGACGAGCTGAGTATTGAATCTGGTCATTGCGCACCCCCTTACGTGTCGCGTCATCCGTGCGCGGGACTCCCCCGCGCCACATCTATGACTGTAATGCAGAACGCCGGCCCGAAGGCCGGCGTTGCTATATGCGTTGGTTATGAGAAGCTATAGCGACACGATAATCAGCAAGCGACTGCGTAGTACCATGGTCACCATTTTGCCGGACTCCGAGACGGCGTACGGCAATCGCCGCGCATCGGCATTCTGCGCAGGTACGTGGGATAACGCGATGCCAAAATAACCCGAATTCGCACGGAGCCGGATTCCTCGCCAGGTAAATATTTCACAGGAACGGAACATATCGAGACAGCCAATATGAAGACGAGTCCACGCTCATCGCCCCGGAACGGCATCAACAAGACGCTGGGCACACTCGGAATGCGGTGCGGATAGCACCTGGTGGACATTCCCAAATTCCACGACGCGACCATGTTCCATCACAGCCACACAATGAGCGCTTTGCGCCACTACCGCAAGATCATGGGTGACGAACACATACGTCAATCCCAGCTCCGCCTGCAATTCGTCGAGTAAATCGAGAATTTGGCTTTGCACAGATACGTCCAATGCGGATACTGGTTCGTC
>JAIJJM010000383.1 GCA_022728415.1 Collinsella sp.
GCCCTATACTTATCCGAATCGTTTTGGGAACGTTCACATCTTGTGTTGGACGAGTCATCGGACGGCCTCCCCGGTCCCCGCGCGTTCGTGGGGCCGGCGCGCGGCCACCCGGGAAAAGGGGGAAGGCATGAGCGAGAAAGCGAGCAAGGGGCGCAAGCCCGTCCGACCGGGGACGCCCGTCCCGCCGGCGGGCGCCGCGACATCGCCTGCGGCCGACGAAGAGAAGCCGGTTGAGGAGCAAGGGGCCGTCGCCTCGGACGGTGCCGCCACTGGCGGCGCGTCTGCGGAGACGGCCCCCGACTTTAACGATTACGGCGCCAAGCCCAAGAAGCGCCACCGCGTGCTCAAGGTCGCCGCGATCGTCCTCGTCGTCTGGCTCGCCTTCACGGGCGTCCGGCTCTTCATCGAGTTCGGGCCCTTCCACCAGCAGGCGGCGCAGCTCTCCATGGGCGACGCGTACTCCGACAACCTGAGCCCCGACAAGTACGACCTGCAGACGCCGCAGCGCGATCTCGAGCCCGACCACGAGTTCGACTTCGATCTGGACGACGGCGTGGACCTGGGCCTCGAGAACATCGGCGACGAGGCCACCGGCGACTACCAGATCGCGGACGCCACCGGCTCCGCGCGCGTCTTCGCCGATGGCGCCCTCACCGAGGAGATCCCCATCCAGGTCACGCAGGTGAACGACGACGGTAAGAACGAGCTCCAGGTGGAGCCGACGTTCGTCACGTGCCGCGACAAGTCCAAGGGCTACGACGACGTGGACGGCGACGACGTCTTCCACAAGGACACCCTCAAGGGCGCGTGGGGCCGCTGGTACGGCTTCGGGGGCTATTACCTGGTGCGCTACATCGGCTCGGACGGCAAGAAGCTCGAGAAGCCCCAGGTCACCTACTTCACCGTCAAGGACGACGTGAACGCGCCCGAGAACCAGCTCGCCGCCCCACAGAACCTGCAGTTCGCGGTCCAGGACGACGGCGGCCTCGGCATCTCCTGGGACAAGGTTGACGGCGCCAAGAAGTACAAGGTGTACATGAAGACGGTGGACCCCACGGCCTCCGATCCCTCCCAGGGCGTCGAGCTGTCGCTGCTCGCCACCACCACGGACACGAAGATCAACACGCTCGACTACGACCCCGAGTCCAAGAGCTCCCAGCAGCGCGCCGCCGACGACGCTGCCAAGTGGGGCGACGCGGGCGCCTCGAACTACCACCAGAACTACCAGTTCGACGACCTCGTGATCGGCGATGACGAGGACGCGATCTACTACAACCGTGACAAGGCCAAGCAGGGCGCCCAGGGTCTCGAGGTCGTCTACGCCCCCACGAAGAACAAGGTCAAGGCGACCTCGATCACCGTCGTTGCCGTGGGCGACGGCTCCGACGACCAGCAGTCGCCCTTCCAGTTCAAGAGCATCAACAACCTGCTGAGTCAAATCCCCGTGGAGGACGCCATCAACGTGAACAGCGACTGGGCCCAGCAGGCTCCCGACTCCCGCGCCGATCCGAAGGCGTACCTCGCCCACCGGCTCATCACGTACGTGACCATGGCGGACGGAACCGCGGCTTCGATCGTGAACGACATCGACGTCTCCAAGATGACGAGCACGGACAGCAGCATGATCGAGGGCGCGGACGAGAGCGATCCCTCCACCTGGTCCAAGCGATCCTACACGCGGCTCGAGATTCCCTATAAAGTGCGAAACACCCTGATTACCAGCACCTTCACGCTGGACGGAACGAACTGGCCGGGTGGCGCGGACGAGATCAAGAAGGCCGCCGATGAACAGCTGCAGGCCATGGCCAAGGCCAACCCCGCCGTCGGCACGCCGCAGCGCGCGAACTTCGACAACGACGTGGACTGGGCTGCCATCCAGAAGTCGGCCAAGGCCGTGTCCGAGCCGGCCGACGTGCCCTATCCCGTCTCCGGCAGCTCTGACTACGTGAAATTCGTGGCGAGCAACATCATGGCCGGCAACATGTATCTGGACATCACCAAGTACGCCACCCAGGCCGGCGCCCCGGACATCACCGATGTGGTCGAGGAGGCCTGCGCCCAGAATCCGATGACGATGGTATGGCCTGGCGGCATGAGCGTGAACGAGCGCACCGAGGGCGACAAGGTCACCGTGGCGCTCTACATCAACGGCCTGAACGCCGAGGGCGAGGACAACGACATCCCCGCGCTCAACAAGAAGCGCGAGGAGACCTACAAGGTGATCAAGCAGATCGTGGCCGACGCCGTGCAGGACGGCATGTCCGATGCGGAGAAGGTCAAGGCGCTCGACGCCGCCCTCTCGAACCGCCTGTCCTACGACTGGGACAGCTACTACCTGAACTCCGGCCAAGGGGATAAGGCCGACGTCGACCCGATGGACGTCTGGAAGCACCGCGGCTACGCCGCCTACGAGCTCCTCGACGACAACCGCGTGGTGTGCTCGGGTTACGCCGCGATCTTCAAGGCCTGCGCCGACGAGGCGGGGGTCAAGAGCCTCTACGTGACGGGTACCGTGCCGCCGCAGCCGGGCTCCAACAACAACGGCCACGCCTGGAACCTCGTGAACGTCGACGGCACCTGGAAGGTCGTGGACGTGACCTGGGACGACACGGACCAGGGCGACAACCAGTCCGACGGCCAGTACCTGATGCTCGACCAGAAGGACCCGAAGCTCGACGGCCGCGTGTACGATAAAGACGCGCTGCTGGATTCCGTGGTGGAGGACTACGTGGATCCGAGCCGCCTGGCCGCGTAGCGCGCCCTTGGCCCCGTTCTCCGCCAAGTGCCGGTGCCAAGCGATCGGGTATGCCCGGCGTCGCGCACCCGTGCTCCCGCACCGCCGGCGCCAGGTGAAACCGATTCGCCTGGCGCCGGCGGCGCTCCGGCGCTTCGGACCTGTCATCTGGATAAGGTATGCACCCCTTTTCCTCCTCACCTGTTCTGCTATCATATGCAGACTGTGACCATGTTGCGGGCGTGGCGGAATTGGTAGACGCGCCAGATTTACCCGACTTCCGAGAATAAAATGCAAAAGTGGTGCTAAGACACTCCGTCTTGAGTTGCCTCGAAGTCGAGCTTCGTGTTCAAAATTGCATCAACTTCG
>JAIJJM010000384.1 GCA_022728415.1 Collinsella sp.
GTAAACCATCGTCAGGAAGGTGGTAAAACCGGCGATCACTTCGGTCCGTGCCGTCGTGCCATGTTCGCGCAGTTTAAACACGCGTTCCAGCATCCCCTGGCCAGAAGCCTGGGTTGTGTGTTGTTGACTCATTATCTATTTCCGAACAAGGAGGGAAAATCCGTCGCTATCGTATACCAAAATGAGACAATATGGACGGCTGAAGATAACTTTTTTTCATTGTATTTGCTTATACGGCAACGATTGCGTCATGCGAATTGGCATGACGAAAACGTTAAACTAACGATAAAGGAAAGACATGTCCCAGATAGAAGCGGTATTTTTCGACTGCGACGGTACGCTGGTCGATAGCGAGGTCATTTGCTCTCGCGCCTATGTCACGATGTTCAGGGAATTTGGCATTCACGTTGACCTGGAAGAGATTTTTACCCGTTTTAAAGGCGTAAAACTCTACGAAATCATCGACATCATCAGTAAAGAACAGGGCGTGACGATGGTCCAGGCCGATGCCGAGCACGTTTACCGCGCAGAAGTAGCACGTCTGTTTGATACCGAACTTGCGGACATCGCAGGAGCGAACGAATTACTGGCGAGCATTAACGTGCCGATGTGCGTCGTCTCTAACGGTCCGGTCAGCAAAATGCAGCATTCGCTGGGTAAGCTCAATATGCTGCACTACTTCCCGGAAAAATTGTTCAGCGGCTACGATATTCAGCGTTGGAAGCCCGACCCGGCGTTAATGTTCCATGCGGCAAAAGCGATGAATGTGAACGTTGAAAACTGCATTCTGGTCGATGACTCCAGCGCCGGTGCGCAATCAGGAATCGATGCCGGAATGGAAGTGTTTTACTTCTGCGCTGACCCGCACAATAAACCGATCGTTCACCCGAAAGTCACCACCTTTACCGAGCTGTCGCAGCTGCCTGCGCTCTGGAAGGCACGCGGCTGGAATATAACGCGATAATCGCCTCCTAACTTCAACGCTTACACATCAGTCACGCTGGTTTGAGATAAAGAACACCAGGTGTCTGATGAGTAAGCGTCTATTCCCTATGAATAAATTATGTCGTTATTCGTCCTGTCATCCACCCTCTGCATAGTTAAGCCTTGGTTATATTTTTTACAATATCGGAATACTGTTCGAACCAATCCAGAATATTACGCATCGCGTCACTGATGTTTTTATCGTCTTTATATTGATTCTCAAGTCTATTATTTCGAATAATAGTAAGCTTAGAACGTATCTCATTGTCACAGTCAGCAATCTTATTATTTAACGCCTCTACTTCATTCTGTACTTCTTTAGTATTCCAATTGTCCCTTTTGTTATCAAATAAAGTCCTTTTATCATCTACTAATTTATCACGACTTATGGTTAAATCTTTAATTTTTCGCAATAAGTCATCGTAATCTTTAATGGAAGCATTTATTTCCTGATAGTTTTTTAATAAATCCTGTCTGTTAATTGCAAATGCACTGGATAAATATTGAAAATCGCGAGCAAACTTATTTAGCCTTGAGTCGTAATCTGTCTTAAAAGATTTTATATGTTCCAGTTGGTTTGATAGCGCTTCAATTTGTTTTTCTTCAACACCTTCAAAAATGGATGCAAGTTCCTTATAATCAAATGTTACATTTGTAGCAGATTCTTTATGAGACTCCTTTATTTGCTTTTGGACATATTCTTTTAGATTCTCAGTAAGTATTGTTCCATCTGGCGACAGAATAATTTTATTTATTATAGATTCAACAAACTTAATCCGGTCACTTTCTATCATATTGTTAATGATATTTTGTGCATTTTCCTGCATATCTTTAAAAATAAAAAAATCAACCCTACTATTATCAAAATGATATTTTCCCTCGTACGATTTATTTTCACCATAAAGTGTAGACAAAAACGACTCTAACTCTAAAAATGCGTTTCTATATTTTTTATTAGCCTTTGACTCGGAATTGTAAAAATTTATTATATCGATATTGATAGCACTTACCTTTTTTAAGAAATCAGGTATCTGTTCTTTACTTATAGCTCCGTCCAGATCCATATAAGTGTATTTTCGCGCTGTAAGACCATTTATTGAATAATTTGTATTTGTATCAATAGCACAGTCTTTGCACCTATCTCCACTGTAATAACCGCCTAAACTTGCCCCAATCAAATTACTATTTTTAAAGAAAACATTATTGTTCTCTGTATTGTTCTTGCTAAATGAAGAGTTAATTCCTTTCTTTATATTATCTATACATTTCGAAAAATTATCATCTAACCTAAGATTTCTCGATCTTCTTTCAATATAATCAGAAAAATACTCATCGGGGTTAAACATATATTTATCTGAACCATCTTCACTAAGACCACTGTTTATTTTAATATGGTTCAAATTACAATTATAAAAGACAGTTCCGGTATCCTGCTCCCTGGTTTCATCATAGTTAGACTTGTTGAACGAATTTGCTAAAAAATCCATTCTATGAGCATCAAGTCCTGCTATATTACAGTTATAAAAATGACTTAAAAGTATACTCGAATCTGGACAATATCCACCCTGAATTATGCAATCATGAACAAAAGACTGCATAAAAAGATAAGAACCTAATTTTTCATTAATACTTACAGGTTGTGTAACGTTGTAGACTTTAGACGTCTCACATCTATAATTTTCAATTTCGCATTTAGAAATAAAACAACCTTTAAACATACCTATTATTGGTTTATTGTTTTCGGACCCCACAGTATTATTAACAGTCTCATAAAGCTGTATATTCTTGAATTTACAACCCTCAAAATAGCAATTTTCAAAAACCGGACCTTCAAGGTTAGGACTGTTTATCACTCCTGAAAAAATTACATTTTTAAAACTACAATATTTTAATGAATTTAAAACATCCTTAGACAACGATGATAAATCGATTGTTGTATTAATAATAGGGATTCTATTTTTAATCAGCGTCTTAAGTTTTACAGAATAATCATCAAACGTTAATCTCTTCAAGGGAGAATTATCAAAATGTGAATCATAAAGATAATTATCAAGCGTTAATCTCTCTGAAGAAACCTGTTTCTTTTCGTCATCATTCGGAGTAGCCCCCGTGTAG
>JAIJJM010000385.1 GCA_022728415.1 Collinsella sp.
AACATGCCGATATCGTTGACGATAGGCGTGTCGTTTTCGGGATGGCAATCGCAGTTGGGGCTGATATCCATGGCAAGCGAGATGTGGAAGCTCGGGCGGCCGTCGACGACGGCCTTCGTATACTCGGCGATCTTGTAGTTGAGCACGTCGGCCGCAGCGTCATAGCCGGGCTTGATGGCGTCCTGGTTGCACACGCCGATGCAGCGGCCACAGCCCACGCAGCGATCGTGGTCGATGGTAGCCACGTGCACCGTGCGAGTCGTGCCGCTGGCAAGCTTGCGCTCGCGGGTGTCGTCGAACGAGATAGCGTTGTGCGCGCAGATCTTTTCGCAGGCACGGCAGCCAATGCAGTGCTCGGTCGCGACGTTCGGCTTGCCGGCGGCATGCTGCTCCATCTTGCCGGCACGGCTGCCGCCTCCCATGCCCAGGTTCTTCATGGCGCCGCCAAAGCCGGCCTGCTCATGGCCCTTAAAGTGCGTGAGACTGATCACGATGTCGGCGTCCATGAGTGCCTGGCCGATCTTGGCCTCGTGCACGTACTCGCCGCCCTCGACCGGAACGAGCGCCTCGTCGGTGCCCTTGAGTCCGTCGGCGATGATAATCTGGCAACCCGTGGCATACGGGGTAAAACCGTTCTGGTAGGCGGTGTCGATGTGCTCGAGCGCGTTTTTGCGGCTACCGACATAGAGCGTGTTGCAGTCGGTGAGGAAGGGCTTGCCGCCCAGCTCCTTCACGACATCCGCGACGGCGCGGGCGTAGTTGGGGCGCAAAAAGCTCAGGTTGCCCAGCTCGCCAAAGTGAATCTTGATGGCGACGAACTTGTTCTCAAAGTCAATCTGCTCAATACCGGCGCGACGGATGAGGCGCTTGAGCTTGTCGAGCTGGCTCTCGCGAGCATGCGTGCGCAGGTTGGTGAAGTACACCTTAGCGGGCGCCGCGGGTGCAGTTGCGGTCATAGATCTATCCCCTCGGTCTATATGGCGTTACAGACATGAGAGGATGGTACCCGTTGAAGTAGGGTCAAAGTCAAGCGCAACACCGAGTCGTTAGGCGCTCATAGGCGCTCATTGGGGACGTTCTTAAACGACTACTCATTGGGGACAGACTTAAATGAGTACCGCTTGGGACGCTCTTTCGCCACCCGCCACCCGGCAGTTGGGGACGTTCCCTTTCTGCCGGCAGTTGGGGACAGTCCTTGCCAACCCGACCGGCGAGCCGACGATCCGACAAAGACTGTCCCCAATGGTTAGTCGTTTAAGAACGTCCCCAATGACTACTCTTGGACTTTGAGGGCCTCGGCCAGGCTGACGCGCTTGATAGAGCGCGTGTGTAGCAGCGCCACGACCAGGTAGGTCGCAAAGCCAATGCCGACGCATGCGGCCATGGACCAAGCGGGCACGTAGATCTCGATATTGCCGTTGTAGGCGAGTAGCATCGAGCGGAAGATGACCGTGAGCGAGCCGATGATCAATGGCAGGCTCAGCACGAGCGACGCCGCCACGCACAGCGTAATCGAGCGGATGTACAGATGCGAAATCTCGCCATCGCGATAGCCAAAGACCTTCATGTAGCTAATCGACCGGGCGCTGTGGTCGATCACAGCCTTGGTCAGCAGGTACATAAACAGCAGGAAGATAAACACCGCGAGCCCGACCATCATGCCGATCATTTTGCTCATCATGCCGATGAACTGGTCGCCCACGGCACGCATGTCGTCGGGCGTGGTGTCGCCGGCAAAGTAGCGCGCATCGAGGTCGAGTTTCTCATCGCTCACATAGCCGTTAAAGTAGGCGGCATCGTTGCCGAACAGCTCGTTAAAGTCCTCGATGCTCATATAGATATTCATGTCCGACTTTGAGCCCCAGGCGCAGTCCTTCCCCGCGTACTCAAGGGAATAACCCTGAGCCTTGTACTTGTCATGCAACTCGACCTTCTGACCCTCACTCCAGCCAAACTTGTCGAGCAGACCGCCGCCAAAGGCGACACGACCATCGCCGACGTTGAGGCCCTTCCAGTAGCGCGAGTTGGGCGAGATGCCGTAGACGGAAATGGCCTCCTCGCCGTTTCCGTTGCCACGGTCGTACTGCAACTGGTAGACAGCGTATTTCTCGGCCTGTGCAATCTTAGCCGCACCGTTGTCGGTCGTGTTAACCGGGTGAATGTCGTCGTTGTCAGCGTCAATCCTCGAAGCCTTATCAATCAGATCGATGACAGTGTCACGGTCGCAGCCAAGGGCATCGGCCGCGTCATCGAGACGCACATAGAGCGCATCCTTCTTGTCCTGGACCTTGGCAAGCGCATCCTGCGCTGCGGCCAGGCTCTCGGCAGACGGAGAGTTGGCTGCGGCATCGGCTGCTGCCTGCGCGGCATCGGCCGCGTCATCAAGCTCGTCGCTGGCATCCTGGACGGCGGAGAGCAACGCACCGTCCACTGACTGCAAGCGCTCGAGCGCCGCCCACCGCCCGCGCTCCTCGGCGGTGCCTTTGAGCTCTAGCGGGGCCTTGAGCGTGTACTGATGTTCGGCGACCAGGCTCGTCTCCAGGTTGTCCGCATAGTGCGTCATCGTGGGCAGAATCGCCAGGCCAAAGAGCAAAAGTAGCGACCCAAACGCGATGCCCACGAAAAGCGTGGCGAAGTTGCCCAGGTTGCGCAGGAAGACGCGCAGGCGAAAGCGGGACACAAAACCCATGCGTTCCGGCAGCTGCAGACCGCGCTTAGTACCCGACTTGCCGCTCGCCTCGTGACGAAGGAACTGCAACGGCGTCTTGCCCATCTTGCGGAGCAGGCCCACGAGCGTAATGAGAATGAGTGCAGCGGCGGGAACCACGGCACACTTGACGAAGATTTCCCAGCTCCAGTGCACCTGGAAGGGCGGCAGGCTGTACGAGCCGTAATACAGACTGCGCATGGGCTCGGTAAAGAACGCAACGCCGAGCGCGGTGCCCAATAGCGCCGCGACCACGCCTACGACGGCGGGAAGCGCAAGGTAGTGCAGCACGATCTCGCGACGGCGATAACCGCTGGCGAGCAGCGTGCCGATGATGGCGCTCTCCTCCTCGATGGTGGCGTCGGTAAGGACCACAAAGACAAACGCCATG
>JAIJJM010000386.1 GCA_022728415.1 Collinsella sp.
ACACGAATGCGGAACGGTTCAGGGAGATGTTTAAAGTTTTCCATTACATAATCCTTCATTTATTTTAATTACAGTGATCCCTGTGAATATTACATCTGCAATATCCATTAATTCGCCATGTATATATACAAGCACCATCATTTACTAAAATAAGTAAATAAACGAGAGATGGCCTTTGCAAAAGGCAAAATTAAGATATAGCAAACTAATCGTTCACATTGAATCTAATCGGTTTGGCTCTGGTGATGGCTACAGAAGGGTAAATTAAGGGCGGTGATCGACAATCTTATTGTCGATATTGAACCATTTTGAGGTCACACATATATGTAAGATATTCATAATGCACTTATCCTCGAAAGACACGAGGCTACAGTATAATACTCAAGAATTTTGTCTATTCTAAAATTGTTTAAATGTGAATCGAATCACAATTAGATATTGTCTGTGTTTGTGATGGCTGGCCCATGCAAAATATTAGCAAAAATCCATAAATGGATAAATTTTTTAATTTTTATCATTATTGTTGAAGATGATGGCATTGATTATAGGGGTTCCATTACAAGGAGCTGTTTCCCTCATTGACGTCGCGGTTTACTCACTTCATTACCAGGTTGATGACCTGATGGGGTAATGACGTAAAAAGACAAATAACTCTATAAATGAGCGAAATTTGATAGTTGGTTTTTAAATAGTAACCTTATTATTACTACAACTTTCATATGAATGAGGGGAAAGAAAATGGTTGATAACGTAACTGTTGGCAGTGTATGTGCACAATCTCCTTCTTTCATGCCTGAGTTGGATGGAGGAAAAAATAAAACTCAATTAATCGTTAATGATATAGTGGCGTATCTTAAAAATCCTTCAGTTTATTCGCTTGAAAAAGAGGGTCCGTTAAATTATTTTGTTAATCATTGTTCTGAAGTTGAGTTGGGTTTCTATAGCGATGGTGCATATTCAATTCTTGTCACCAGATCTAAGCAAGAACCTGGTATGATTTTAACCGTAAGCGATGCTGATGCAATCAATATATTACATATTCTCGTATCTCCAGCACGGATAAAATTCCTGGATAATATTTTTACTTGCCTTCATACGTATGCAGATGATGAGACTTTTACAAAAGAGCAGATAAAAGCTAATAATAAATATGACGTTATAAAATACAACTGTAAGCTTTTTTTTAATGAAAAACCAGAAAATAAAATTGAGTGTAGGCATCTTTCTCTGCAATATTGTATAGATTCAATGAATGAACATTCAGGGAAGGTTCCATTAAAGGCTTACTATTCATCTCCGGAAGATATCCAAAAACATATTCCATTCGAGCTTGAGCAGCAATTTCACAATCTACAAAAAAATCCACCACCCGGTACATGCGTCGTTGCCAGTGATAAATTTGGAGAGGCATTATCTGTCTTCTTTCAAAGAATGGAAAAAGAGAAATTAACGCATATGGCTGCAATCGTTCAATCTCAAACACACGCTATGGCCGTCCGCTTGAGGATAAAAAAAACGCCTGCTGGAGAAAAAGAATATGTTGTATCCTTTTATGATCCTAATGCAACCAATACTGCAGTACGCTATAAAGCAAACAACTACGATTCTTTTGGCACATTGCAATCCTTTATGAACATTAACCAGGAAACACAAAAATGGGTTACAACAGATATTTACTTCCAGTGTGTAGGAATAACTCCTTATCTTCCTCGAGAACAGGCCCATTTATTAAGTGGTATAAATAATGAGTTGCAACCACCATTAACACCATCAGCATTATTTCTATTAATGAGAATGGGGATACATGAAAACATTGTTCTTTTTTTCGATAAATTAAAAAAATCCCAAGAAATGACTGCATCAAAGGCTCTTGAGATTCTTGCTGCGAAATCAATGACAGGAACATATGGCTTATATGTATTATTGTATCACAATAACATTGATAAGTTTAATGAATACATAATAAATTTAAAAGAGTTGGCCAGAAAGTATAATTTTAGCTATGGCGATCTGGAAAATATACTCCTTGCGCAAGATAAACACGGTGTGAGCTGGATTCCTGCGGCTTTAGAAAATAATCAAAAAGAAATTATCAAAGCGTGGTTGTTGGCGATAGATGACTTTGAGAAAGAGTTTGGAGTAAATAAAAATGAAATACTTCGTAGTGTAGGAAAAGAAATAGACTCAATTTATGATTTAAATAGCGCTATTAAAACCAATAATTATAATGTTGTTAATATATTGCTCGCCAATATAAAAGCCCGGATGTTTAAAAATGAAATAAATAAAGAAGATATATTGAAACTGATGGCAGCAAGAGAATGGGCGGGGGAGTCAGACAAATGGACGAAGGCATCAGGCTTATATTCTGCGATAGTGAAAGGGTATACGGAGATTGTTGCCGCCTGGATGGAGACAGCTGATGTGATAGCCAGCCATTATGAAAATGATAAAGATGTGGTGAGAGAACTACTGTCGCTGAGCAGAAATAATGCCGTCTGCTCTTTGCATATTGCAAGCTTTAAGAAAATGAGTAAACAGGTCATTGACGTATATCTGAATGCGGCGATTCGCCTGGCGTTGCAACACGGGTTCACTTTCGATGAAATTGTGGAGCAGTTTACCCGTGACTTTGATGGCAAGCCATTCTCTCATGTGGTAAATAACGGGGATGATATACATATGGGACTCTGGCTGAAAATATTCAAAATTGTGGTTGGTGAAAATGAAAATTACCTTAAAGATGTGATGATGCAGCTGGAAGAAAAGAATAATGAAGGTAAATCTGTAATAAGTCAGGCAAATGGCAATCCTGTACTTAAAGAACTATTCTGGAAAGCAGTAGACGAATTTAACTTTCCGCAAGAGGAGCTTAATAGGTTAAAGCAATATCGTTCTCTGTAAAGACAGGACTGCAAGGTGTTTAAAGTCGCTCTAGCCAGTAGCAAATGCAGTTTTGGTGCAGGATGCTCATAAAAAAACAAGCGCTGTTCCGTTCTGATAGTTAGTTTACCCAGAGCGGAACAGTGCCCTTTATATCAATTTAGACGACTTACTTACCAATACAGAAGCTGGAGAAAATCCGCCCCAGCAGGTC
>JAIJJM010000387.1 GCA_022728415.1 Collinsella sp.
CCCGCCGCCGCCATGGACCAAAGCTTCCTGCTACACCACATAGCCTCAAGCTTCGTAGGAATGGTCCAATGGTGGGCCTGGCACAACTTCGAAGCAGAAAAAGAAGAAGTAGCCAAAGACTACCTATCAGCCATAAAGCCCCTCTTTAGCTAAGTAAGACGCTCATCCCAAAGCATCGCCCCAACCCAGGGCACCACGTATCCCAAAGTGTCACTCACACTTCAACACCCCTAACAGCCACAAGCCCCTCCCATCCAATTTCAGATATATATGTTGGGTTGCTTGCTCGAGCGCAGCAAAGATCCCGCAGCTGGCCGCATGGGGTAACTTCCCAGCGCATTCCGCAGGACGAAAGAACCCCCGCCGCACGAAGTGCGCAGCGGGGGTTCTTTCATGTCCGAGGACGCGCTGGGAAGTTACCCCATGCGGCCAGAGGACAACTATGTAGCCTTGGACTAGAACATGCCCAAGAAACCGTGCACAAACAGTGCAGCCAGAGCGGCACCGACAAACGGAGCGATGCCAGGAACAAGCAGGCCGTACTTCCAGTTGTTGTCGGCCTTGTTCTTGATCGGCAGCACCTGATAGGCCATGCGAGGACCAAGGTCACGAGCCTGGTTCATGGCGAAGCCGGTGATGCCGCCCATGCCCATACCAACAGCCCAAACGATCAGACCGACGCAGATGGCGAGCATCAAAACATTCTCGCCGGCGCGGCTAGCGGCAGCAAGGATGGCGCTGATGAACACAAAGGTGCAGATAGCCTCGCAGAAGAAGTTACGGGCATAGTTGGTGCCCTCGGTGGTGGGGTTGGTCGAGAAGATATTGCGCTGCGCAATGGGGTCGACGGCACCCTCGGAGGCCTTAAACTCATCGGCATACATAAACCAAGCGATCACGGCACCCACAAAGCCGCCGAGCATATCAGCGAGCATAAAGGGGATGCAGCTGCCCCACGGCACCAAACCGACGATGCACTGGGCAAGCACCATGGCAGGGTTCATGCATACGGCGCCGCCAAAGACAAACAGGCAGACCGAGATGCCAAAAGACCAGGTGGTGATGGCAAACATATGGCCGGAACCCTGATACTTGGTGCCCTTGAGCACGGTATCGCAGTGTACGCCCACGCCAAAGACGATCATGAGGGCCGTTGCGCCGAATTCGCAAAGGAGTTTGGTAAGCATAAAACCTTATCTTTCTTGTCAGTTACAAACGATTCGTTTGGGCCGCACACTAGTGCTGTGCGACGACAACACCCAGGCCATCGGGGATAACGGCAACCTTGGCATCGGCACCCTTCATCTCGAAGGCAAGATTGAGCGCCTCCTCGATAGTGTTGACCGGCGTCATGTGCATATCCTTGAGCATCTGGTGATCGCACAGGTCGGTGACCATGATCACAGGGTGATGCGCCAGGATGCGGGCAAAAATCTGGCTCGTCCACTGGTCGGGCAGGGTCTCGTCCTTAGGACGGTCGATGCAGGCGCGTTCAAACTCTGCCGGATCATTGTCGGCGATGTTGTGATAGAAGCCCTCGCCACCGTGACCGTCGGCACAACCGGCGACATCGATAATCACGCCGCCCTCGGGAAGTGTGGCCTCGGCAGCGCACATGCCCTTCACGGCCTGATAGATATTCTGATCGAGCGGATAGCCACCGTTGGTGGTGACGGCAATCTCGCACTCGACGGGCTCAACGCCGGCAAGGCTCTTCACGAACTCGCAGCCGGCCTCGTGCGCCTTGTGGATGTCGCCGGCAAAGGAGCCGATGACCTCGTGCTTGCCGTTAAGCACCACGTTGAGCACAAAGGCGAGGTGAGCCATCTCGGCAGCGGCAAACATGTCCTCGCTCACGTGGTTGTGGCACAGGTTGCCGGCACGCGAATGGGAGTCGTTTACAAACTGACCGTTGTGGTTGTACATGATGGTCTTATAGCTGGCGATGCCAGGCAGCACGGACTTGCGGCTACCAGAGAAACCGGCAAAGAAGTGCGGCTCGATAAAGCCCTCGGCGAGCAGCAGATCGCAATCGGCGGCAATCTTGTTGATGATGCACTCGCCACCAGAAGGCAGGGTGCCGATCTTTTTCATCATGCTGTCATCGGTCGCAACATGCATGACGATTTCCTCGTTGGCAACGATCTCCTCGCCATACTTGTTGACGAGCTCCTCGTGCGTCGACGGACGATGCATACCCGTCGCAACCAAAATACGCACACGAGCCTCGGGCGCGGCAGTATGGATGTGATGCAGCAGAATAGGCATCGTCACACGCGAGGGAACGGGACGCGTATGATCGGAGCTAATGATGACAATATCCTTCTTGCCAGCACAAAGCTCCTCGAGCGAAGGCGAGCCATAAGGGTTGGCAAGCGACTCCTCTACCAGCTCTTCCTGCGATTTTGTAGTCTTAAACTCGTTTTGGTGACCTTCCATCACACCCGCGAAGTTCTTATCCTCGAGCTTTAGATGCAACGTCTTGTGGTCAAACGGCAGTTCACATTCAAACAATGTCGAGCGCCCTCTTCCTTTCAACTGACACACTAGATAAACCGTTGGAAGGATACGCCGCTCACCGAAAAACATCACCGTCCACTGACTCATTAACACAACGTTCATATTTGACCCACAAACAACGGCCGCGACCCCAAACGGGACCGCGACCGCTACAGTCGTAAGGCGCGAAGCGCACTTTATTCTCATAAGCTCCAGTCCCTGAAGACCGAGGACGAAGGGACCCGACGGGTTTCCCTCTGAATGCATTCCGCAGCACGAAGCCCCCTTATCCGCAGCTCCGAAGGAGCAGGATAAGGGGGCTTCAAGTGCGAGGACGCATTCAGAGGGAAACCCGTCGGGTCCCGGTGAGAGCCACAGGGCTATCGATTACCCCGTGTTCTGCAATCCTGCCGAGACGCCGGTCACAGTCGAAAGAATCAGGCTCATGTACTCGGCCTTCTTCTCCTCGGCCATCTCGTCCTGGTTCATACGCACCTCGCGAAGGGCGCGAACCTGGGCGATGGACAGGGCGTCGACGTAGGGGTTACGCACGCGAACGGCGCAGCCGAGCACGCGACGGCGC
>JAIJJM010000388.1 GCA_022728415.1 Collinsella sp.
ATATACATCGGACGGTAACGGGCAATAAATGCGTCCTCTGTGCGGGCCCTCAGCGCGGTGGTGGTGGCCTCACCGAAATCATCGTCGTTTCCGGCACGCTGCCCCGCCACCTGGTAAACAGAAAACCGCTCCCGGATACTCTTCTCCGTATCGCAGGAAAGGATGTTTTCCCCGAGCACCAGCGCAGTATGCGCCCGCGTTGAGCCAATACCGCCAATCACCAGCCTGCCGTGCGGGTCGTCGTAAGCCAGTGCCTGCTGCTGACCGAGTATTTTGTTGATTACCTCAATCACCGTTTCACCATGATCGGGCTGGACGTCAGGAATAACACCCGACGGCGCACCGCTGTTCACCACCTCAATGCCGAAGGGCGCAGCAAGCGCCTGCGCAATCTGTACCAGCGATCGTCCGTTAAACTGTGTCGGTTCGGCTGCACAGTCAATCAGGTCAGCAGTCAGACTACGTCCGGCAATACCGGTGCTGACCGAACGGGCATCGTAACGAACGGGGGTCGCCTCCACCCAGCCGGTGATCACCAGTTCATCACCAATCAGCACCTCCACTTTTGAACCGTTTTTAATGCGCGGCTGAAGCGTGGTGATACCCTCCCCCCCCGGCCACTGGCGGGTGATCTCCACACTGAAATCCCGTGCCAGCCGTTCAATACCGGCACCGATGCGCACCGATGTCCAGCCATTCCACTCCCGGCCATTTACCCGTAGCGTGACATTGTCGTTCATTGCACTGGCACCTTCAGAGGGATCACCGGCACAAAGCCGGGATGCGTAATGGCATTACGCCGGATAATGTCCTCGTCACGCGCCGCGTTATCAAACCAGGTCGCCGCCAGCACCAGCGCGGGTAAAACCTCATCCGGTGTGCGCTGAATGATCCGTGCAGACTGTTCAAGGCGCGTGTTGATATCCGCATTCAGATCTGCTTTCACCCGGCGCAGCGCCAGAAACAACGCATCACTGGTTGTACGGGACAACTCCTTATCAATTGCCGTATTCAGTGTGTCGCGAATGTCGGTCAGTTCTTCCCACGTTGGCAGGTCAACCGTGTTTTTCACCGCCGGTGCATTGTTCAGTGCCGGATGCGTGACGGAAGGCCAGCCAGTGCTCTGCGCAGGTGTTGTTGCCTGCCCCACTGTGGCATTCTGCATCACCGCGGAAGTTGTTGGCGCAGGCAATCGGGTGACGGCATACGCCGCTTCGCTGATTGCGGTCGTACGAAGGGTGCTGGCAACCACGTTACGCTGCTGCGTCGCCGTGGCGGTGGTTTTACTGTCCGTTTTCCAGATGCCGCGCGGTTGCAGATCGCTGCCGAGGCTGACACCGGAAAGCGTTTTGATCATGGTGACAAGGTCGCTGGCGTTACCATAAAGGCGTTTCCCGGTACGCCACATTTTCTGCACCTGCTCAACGAAATTTTTGCCTGACGATGGTGGCGGCAGAAGTACCGAGATATCCCCCTGCAACAGCCTGGCAGCATCCGATACGGCAGAATCCACCACTTTCATCGCATCAGAAACATACCCAAGCATTGTGCTGGCATTACCGACGACGTCGTTCTGTACAAAATCTGCCACGCCATCGACACTGAAACCACTGAAACTGTCACTGATGCAGTCATCCAGTGCAGAACAGGATGACATCAGCGTCTGCGCCGTCGCCGCACCTGATGTGGGGTAAGAGAGTTCTCCCGCTTCGACAAACTTCAGGTCAAAGCGGACAATACGCCCTTCACTCTTCGATGTGCTGACCCGAACCTCCCCGTCAACACAGACTTTCAGCTCACCGTATGTCGGATGGACAAGCGTGCCGGGACCGGGTTTATTCAGCGCGTCAATCAGGCGATCGCGCTGGTCAAAGCAGTCATCTCCCACCACATAAGCCGTGATGGACGGGCGGAAAGTGACTTTTCCCAGATCTTCGGTATAGGGTTTGTCGCGGTTCGGGTATTCGTGCGTTTCCACACGGCGACCGGTTCCCGCACTTTCTTCTTCAACCTTAAACGGTACGCCGCGAAATGACGCATCCTGAAGCCTGTCTTTCCACGTCATATAAACTCCGTACATAAAAAATCCCACCGGAGTGGGACTCATTAACAGATTAATTTTTCATTACCTGCAAAAGCGCGTATAACCAACATCATGGCTGACATCAAAACCGCTGGATCGCGTTTCCATAACCCGCATACCCGGAGGCGAGTTCACAAAAGAGACCTTGATCTCACCATCAACTTTTGGCGCAGAAGCTTTGTTAATCATGAAGGGATTCGGGCCTGTGGCACCGGAGGCGTTGTTTGACTGAGCCGGATCTACCGCCGGATAAGGTGTGTATCCCCGCGCCGGTATTCCCGTCCCATAAGCATCATAAGCACCCACGCCCCACTGCGCAGAGTTAATGGCATCGACCGTGTCACCGGAACTGTCGGTAAACCACTCAATAATGGGCTTCAGCTTGTCCCACATATCCTGAAACCACTTAACAACCGGTCCCCAGTTATTGATCACCATTCCCAGCGGCGACCAGGCAAAAACTTTCTTCAGAAGTTCCCAGCCAGCCTCAAAATAAGGACCAATGGTTTCCCAGAGCTTCTTAAAATAAGGTCCGACAACATCCCAGTTAGTGATAATTAATCCCGCAGCCAGAGCAATCGCCGTCGCAATCATGCCAATCGGCGTCATCGACATGATCCTGCTGACGATACTGATGGCACTGCCCACGCCCATCAATCCCAGTTTCAGAATCGCAAGACCGGCAGCAAGCCCGACGACGCCGCGAATAACCCGGGGATTTTGATCCGCAAACTTCGTGAATTTTTCCCCCAACTCCCCCAGCCATTGCGTGATATTTTTGGCGTCACCAGAAAATGCGCCGCCAATAGCCGCAAGGCCGTTAGTTGCGGTCCCTGTCATTGCCTCCCACAGGTTGGACAGCGTACCAAGCTGGGCCTGAACACGTTTATTCAGGCTGGCCTGTTTATTCATCTTCTGCTGGATCTGATCGTAACCATCCTTTCCTTTATCGATCAGGGCATTGAAAGCCTTTAGCAACGTC
>JAIJJM010000389.1 GCA_022728415.1 Collinsella sp.
GGTAGCTAAAATAGCCCCGTCCCAAATTGACTACTCAGCGACAAAGTCCCACTCTCAGAATGATTTTTTAATCCCCGTCCCAGAAAATCATCCCGCGCGGGCACTTGGCTCCCGCGGGATGATGGCGTCTTATTTATCCTGCTCCAGCAGATCGGACGGCGTGCGGTCGGGCTTGCCGCCGCGGAAGATCTCGCGACCGTGCAGGCGATGCTCCAAGTCGCGCTCGGCCTTTTCTTCCGTGATCTTGGTCTGGCTTACCGCCGGGTCCTCAATCAGTGACGACACCGAGTTCACCTGCTTTTGGATGCGTTCGGCAATCGTGTCGTCCATGCTCACGATACGCATCTTCCAGTCGATGCTCGTGGCATTTGACGAACTCTTGGTCCACACGAACGTCAGGATGGCGCTCTGATGGCCCTGTGCGGGAAACATGCCAAAGAAAGAGTCGTGCTGGATCTTGCTGTCCTCGTCGATATAGGCGTGCACGTTATACACTACGCGGTCGATCTTATCGTTGAGCAACGCGTTGGTCGCAAGTGCCGCAGCCTGAATCTGCCCGTTGGACAGCAGCTCGAGCTCGTTGGCAGACGACGTGTCCAACACCGTCACCTCGACCGTGCCCGTGCGCTCGTCCGCCTCGTCGACGCTAAAGTCGAGCGGAAACTGCGTAAAGCCGTTACCCCACTCAAGGCCGCCCTTCAGTGCCGTGGAAACGGTATCCACCGAAACGCTCTCGGACAGGTTGGCAGTGTTCAGGCGGCGCATCACGCCGTAGCCAATCTGCATGCCCACGATTAACACCAGAATGCCGATGACTACGGCCACGGCGGTCTTCGTAATGGTATGGCTCACCTGCGAGCCCGAAGGGTCGTCCTCGGACAGCGGGTCGATCTGCTTTGTCTTGCTTGCGCGATCTTCGCCGCGAAGCTGCGCCAGCGCCGCCTTGTCGCCGCGCTTGGCCGCGGCCTCTTTTTCGCGCATGCGCTCGGTGCGCTTTTTGGCAAGCGTCGGATCCAAAACGCCGGATGCGTCGATCTCGGAGAATAACTCCGTCACTTCTTCCGGAGTCAAAGGGTTCTTCTCAGCCATATACTTCCTGTCATATCAATTAGTCGAGCTCGTGCGCACGCGCACCTTCGAACTGCATTCGATAGTAACGGGCATAGGTGCCGCCACGGGCGAGAAGCTGCTCGTGCGTACCACGTTCCACAACGCGACCATGCTCGACGGTCGCAATCTCGTCGGCATGTTTAATGGTCGAGAGACGGTGGGCGATGATGATCGTGGTGCGACCGCGCGCCAGGCGCTCGAGCGACTCCTGCACCGCTTCCTCACTCTCGTTATCCAGAGCGCTCGTCGCCTCGTCCAGGATCAGGATCTTGGGGTTCTTGAGAAACACGCGCGCAATGGCTACGCGCTGCTTCTGGCCGCCCGAAAGACGGCTGCCGCGCTCGCCCACGACTGTGTCGAAGCCCTGCGGCAGCGACTCGATGAAGGTATCGATATTGGCGCGGCGGGCGGCCGCGGCGACCTCTTCTGCCGTGGCGCCCGGCTTGCCGTAGGCGATGTTCTCGCCAATCGTACCGTCAAACAGATAGACATCCTGTTGCACCAGGCCAATGGCGCGGCGCAGGCTCTGTTGCGTCACGTCGCGCACGTCCTGGCCGTCGATGCTAATGGATCCGGAAACCACGTCGTAAAAGCGCGGCAGCAGCGAACACGTTGTGGACTTGCCACCGCCCGAGGGGCCAACCAGGGCAATGGTCTGTCCGGGCTTGATGGACAGATCCATATGGTCGATCACGGGACGAGCCTCTTCGCCACTGCTCAGCTCAACATCCTCGTAGCTAAAGCACACGTCGCGATATTCAACCGCGCCAGCCGTCACCTGCAGGTCCGCGGCATCCGGCTTGTCCTGGATATCCGGGGCGGTCGAAAGCACCTCGTCCATGCGCTTAAAGCCGGCAATGGCCTTCTGATACGTCTCAGCTGAGTTCACAAGCGTCTCGAGCGGGGTGCAGAACAGTGAAATGTAGAGCGCGAAGGTCGCCATATCGACAGCCTGCAGCTGTCCCCGGGCCACCAGCCAACCGCCGAGCAGCACCACGATCACGTACAACACGCCCGAGAGCAGGCCATACGTCGCAGTGTAGACGCCCATGGCGTGATACATATTCTCCTTGGACGAAAGGTAGCGGTCGTTAGAGGCGCGGAACTTGGAGCGCTCAGCCTCCTCGTTCGCAAAACTCTTAACCACGCGCATGCCTGCCAGCGAATCCTGCAGCTGAGCATTAATGCCGCTGATCATTTTGCGGTTGTCGCTAAAGACCTCGCGCATGCGCATGTTCTGCCAAAACATGATGACCGCAAACGCCGCCGTCACCACGGCCATGGCAAGCGCCAGCACCGGGGCAATAGCAAAGAGGATCACAAACGTGCCGACGATCTCGATGCCGCAGATGATAATCCACTCGGGCACATGGTGTGCCGCCTCGCAGATATCGAACAGGTCGTTGACCACGCGGCTCATCATGTCACCCGAGCTGTTGCGATCGAAGTACGCAAAGCTAAAGCGCTCGTACTGATCGAACAGGTCCTCGCGCATCTTGGACTCCATGCGCGCGCCCATCACGTGGCCCCAGTAACTCACAAAGTAGCGACAGGCGCAACGGATGGCATACATCAGTACCAGGCCAACCGCGATTATACCGAGCGCCTGCATAATAGCAGCCTGACCCTGGGTAAAGAGCCCGCCGGTCAGATTGCGCAGAATGATAGGAAACGCCAGATCGATGGCGGCAAGCACCAGGGCACAAACAGTATCGGCAACAAAAAGCCCCATCTGGGGCTTGTAATAAGACAAAAACCTTCTAAACATGCAGTCCTCGGGGGGGTAAATAAGTAGCGTGAGAAATCCGGTTGAACCGTTCGGGCTGAAAACAAAGCGTCCCAACAAGCATAAAGCCGATGTTCTGGCAGCGTCAGCGAAAACGTCCCTAAGCGAGCAAGGTGCCTTGAAAGAGGAGCGACGCGTACTTCGGTACGCGAGCGACGATTGAA
>JAIJJM010000390.1 GCA_022728415.1 Collinsella sp.
TTCCCGGCCACATCGCCGGCCATAGGCTTCACTGCCTCGGTCACCATGATCGTTTCCTTTCAATCAGATGATCCCATACACAAACAATTAGACACCCTCCTTGAGCGCGGCCCACGCGATCACACTATGATTGCAACGCCACCAGCGCCGACGAGGCCAACAACGGCGACATCGCCTACAGCATGCACCTCGCGTTGCAGAACGCTGACGGTTCGTACACCCCGTACAACGAGAATTACGGTATCTTCTTCGCACGTTCGCCGAAGGCGCAGAATCTCAACGAGAACCTCGACGGCAATGATTACCGCAGTCTCAAGGATCCGAGCCTGCTCCGCATGGCCGACGGCACCTATGGCGTGATTTCCGTGCGTACCAACCGCGGCACCGCCACCGGTGACTCCACCGCGAAGTCCAGCGTGCTCATCGCCACCTCCGAAGACCTGCTCACCTATAGCGAACAGGAGAACTCCGGTTCCATCGTCGACCTTGGCGAGACCAACGGCGTCAACGCTCCGTACGCCGTGTACGACACCGCCAGCAAGCAGTATGTTGTCGGCTGGGCCGATGACAACGGCGTGGCCAAGTACACCACGTTCGATTCGCTCAAGGGCTCCGCGTCCAAGCATGGCAGCGTACTGTACGGTTCCATCGCCAAGTCCGGCGTACTCGATGCCGACGGCGTGCAGGGCATCGCGAACTTCCGCTCCGGTGCCACCATCGCGGTGGACGAGGCGACCGTCAAGGCGCTCAACACCCGTTACGGCCGCTCTGAGAACACCGGCACGAGCAATCTCACTGACATCACCGTCGAGAAAGGTTCCTCGATTGATGAGATGACCTCGCAGCTGCCGAAGAACGTGGACCTCACTTACTCCGACGGTTCTACCGACTCCCTGCCGATTTCCTCATGGAACACTGAGGGTATAGATTTGACGAAGGTGGGTGATTACACTGTCACCGGCACCGTCAAGCAGACCGAATACCAGATTCCGTTCGCCGAGGACCGCGCCGATCCATCGGTGTATAAGTGGCAGTGGACGCATGAGGTCGACGGCAAGGAAGTCACCGAAACCAAGTTCCTGATGATCGCTTCCAACGACATCCAAGGTGATGTCACTTGGCAGCATGGTTCGCCCCACATGCCGTTCCGCATGGCCGACACGATTTCCGGTCTCGCCGACGAGCCGGGCAACCCGAATGCCCTGATTCAGTCGAACGGCTACAACAACAAGGAGGTGTCGCTGCTCAAGGCTGGCGACAAGGACTCCGAGGGTAATGCCATCATGCACAGCTTCTGGGCTCCAGAAATTCATGAGATTGATGGTAGGCTCACGATTCTGTTCATGGCCGGATACGGCAACACATGGTCCAACGGCAAGTCGGTGTACATGCAGCTCAAGCAGGATGCCGACGGTCATGACCTCGACCCGACCGACCCCGATAACTGGACTGTGCCGACACCGATCTACCGCAATGACGCCTCGCTGCTCAACGGTAACAAGCAGCTCGCAGCCACCGCGTCCGGCGGAGTGGGCATGTCGCTCGACATGACCTATTTCCAGGATGCCGACGGCAGGTCCTACTACGCCTGGCAGCAGCTCGGCGCCACCTACATCGCCACGATGGATCCGAAGGACCCGGCCCATGTGACCAGCTCCCCGGTGCGCATCGTCACCCCGGAGTATGCGTGGAACGCCGCCATAGCCGAAGGTCCGAACGTGACCATGCGTGATGGCAAGCTGTACCTCATGTTCTCCGGTTCCGGCGTAGGCAAGACCTACACCACCGGTTTGGCCGTGGCTGATGCCGCCGGCTCCGACCTGACCGACCCGGCCAGCTGGACGGCGCTCAACTACCCGATTCAGAAGTCCGGTCCATTCAATGGCGAGATGCAGCTCGGCACCGGTCACGGCATGTGGAGCGAGGACGAGGACGGCAACCAGATCTACGTGTTCCATGCTTATGCTACGAAGAACCTCGGCTCCGTGAATGCCACCGGCCGCGACATGTTCGTACGCCGTGTGCACTGGGCTGCCGACGGTATGCCGGTGTTCGACATGAGCTCTTCCGAGGAGCTGGCGAACAAGATCGTTTCCGTTACGGTGCATGTGGTTGACGATGCGGTTGCGGTCGATAAGTCTGGTTTGTCCAAGGCGCTTGCGTCCGCCAAGCAGCTGCACGGGTCCGACTACACCGCCGCCTCGTGGAAGGCGTTTGCCACGATGCTGGCCTCCGCTGAGAAGGTCTATGCCGACGATACTGCTACGCAGAAGGACGTCGATGACACGACCGTCGCGTTGGTTAAGGCGCAGGCTGCGTTAGTGAAGATTGATGGTTCCGATTCAGGCGATGGCTCGGGCGATTCGACTAAGCCGAGCGACGGTTCGAGCGTCGATGCGGGCGATAAGACGGGCAACAATCTTGGTTTGTCCAAGACCGGTGCGGCTGTGCTTAGTCTTAGCGGCGTAGCCGTGGCGCTTGCTGTCGCCGGTATCGCTCTGACTCTCCAGCGCAAGCGTCGCGCCTGAGTGGCCATCAAGCTCCCCCCTCTGACGGGCCGAGCCGTATAGCGAACAGCCCAGTGGGCTGTTCGTAGGCGAGGGTGAGCCGATAGGCGAACCGACAAGCTGCGGGCAAAGCCCGTCCTTGATTGCGGGACGGGCTCCCGGCGAAGCCATGTGGGGAAGAGACTTACGACCTGTGAACAACATTCGCGTTCTACTGATTGCCTTCCCGAAAAGGAATCCACCCCTCCAAAAGTGAACGCTCACACTAAAATTGTAAGTACTTACAACTAAAGATGCGGCCCTGCAGCGCCCCAGTCCCTCAAAAACGGTGTCGTTCGAGGGGGGCAGAGCGGTGCATGGCCGCATGAGAACACAGTTCGCGCTGGCAAACGGAGCAGCTTCGTCAGCGCGAAAAAGGTGCGGAACCCGGCCGATAAAGGGGCGGTCGATCATCGCACGATAACAATTTGGGCCTTTCGCTGTTTGTGGTGGGTGGTTGTGGTGTGGGGTGATGCCGGCGGGTGGGTTGGAGGCATGGATACCTCTT
>JAIJJM010000391.1 GCA_022728415.1 Collinsella sp.
CCGATGTAGTTGCCGTAGGACTTGGACATCTTGCGCACGCCGTCGGTACCCTCGAGCAGCGGCATGGTGAGCGCGATCTGCGGCTCCATGCCCATCTTCTCCATAAGCTCGCGGCCAGCGAGCAGGTTGAAGAGCTGGTCGGTGCCGCCCATCTCCACGTCGGCCTTGATCTGAACGGAGTCGAAGGCCTGCATCACGGGGTACAGGAACTCGTGCAGGGCGATCGGCGTCTGGGACTGGTAGCGCTTGGTAAAGTCGTCGCGCTCGAGGATGCGGGCGACGGTGAACTTGGAGCACACCTGCAGCAGGCCGGCCAGATCCATCGACAGGATCCAGTCGCCGTTGTGCACGATGGCGGTCTTCTCGGGGTCCAGGATCTTCATAGCCTGGCTCACGTAGGTCTCGGCGTTGGCCTCGATCTGCTCCTGCGAAAGCTGCGGGCGGGTGGAGTTCTTGCCCGAGGGGTCGCCGATCAGTGCGGTACCGTTACCGATGATGAGGGTGACGTTGTGGCCCAGGTCCTGGAACTGACGCATCTTGCGCAGAGGCACGGCATGGCCCAGGTGCAGGTCGGGGCTGGTAGGATCGACGCCGAGCTTGATGTTGAGGGGCTCGCCCTTCTCAAGCTTCTTGCGAAGGTCGGCCTCGGGGACGATCTGCGCTGCGCCCGAGGTGATGATACGCATTTGCTCGTCGACAGACAGCATTGGGTATCCTCCTTTTGCTATAGCACCCTCACCGGATACGGCGGTGCTCGAAGTTCATAAACCCACTCATAATAACCAAAACGGCGCGGCCGAACACCTACGACAGGAAAATCCTCGTCCTGCCGCACGCGTCGATAACGACCGGCAAACGCGTGCCGTCACGTTCGACCAAAAAGCGCCCCTGCTGACGGCGCGAGCAGTCACGGCAACGGACCTGCCCCGTCGCATCCGTGGCGCAGGCGCCCTCGGCAGTCAGCAAGCAGTGCTCGCACACCATGAGCTCGGGACGGCCGGCATCGACAGGCCCCAAGACACCGGGGCAAGCGGAAAGCTCGGCAACACGCTCCGCGTCGTGGGCGACAAGCTCGGCAGGCACATACACACAGCCCGCGCCGAGCCCGCGTAGCCAGGCAAGCGTAACCCGGTTTGCACAAAACACCGGTGCCGCAACGTCAAACGCCACGCCCAGCTCACGCGCCATCGCCACCTGTCCCAGATTACGACAGACGACGCGCCCGGCACGCCGCATAAGCGAGCGGGTACGCGAGGCATCGGCTGCACGACAGACCTCGTCGAGCACCACAGTCGCATCGGACAGATCGCGCTCGCCACACGGGTCGGCATCCATCAGCCGCCAGGCAACGACCATGCGATCGGAAGCCCCCTTTTCCGTCGGCTCCGTCAACGCCGCCTCGGGCGCGTCGCCAACAGTCATGGCGGCCTCAAAGGGCAGTATCTCAACGGCTCGTGCAACGGGTACGACCGCGTCCGCCTCGACCCGCATGTGCCCCAGCGCCGTCGCCGTCTGCTCCAACACGCCGGCGCTACGAATCAGGTACACCTCGCATCCCGCATCCACCTTGCGCTTGCAGTGCACGACAACGCGCTCCCCCGCCGCTGCATCCACCGGGCAGGGCACCTGGGGCCAGCGCTTGGGCACATCGGGGCGTGCATCGGCACCCGGATAGAACCGGATCTCGAGCGTGTCGCCCGCGGCCACGGCGGCATCGAGTTCGACGGTCACCTCTTCGTGACCCACCGTCACCAAGTGGCCCACGCGCACGCCCTGGTTAATCGCACGCTCAAAGCTCATGAGCTCAGCACCCGATCGCCCCCGCAGATACGCATCGGTAAACCCGCGGTTGAACGACCTGCCCAGCTCGCGCTCGAGCGCCGACACGGCAGCGGCATCCCATGCGCCATCGCGCAGCATATCGAGTGCACGACGCCACACCCGCACCACGTTGAACACGTAGTCGGGGTTTTTCATGCGCCCCTCGATCTTGAGCGACGCCACCCCGGCCCCAACAAGCTCGGGCAGGTGCGCAATGCCCAGATAGTCGCGCGGGCACAGCAGACGATCGCCCTCCACGGAAACGACGCTCTCCCCCGCCTCGTCCACCAGGTCGTACGCCAAGCGACACGGTTGCGTACAGTCGCCGCGCATCGCCGATCGTCCACGCCGCAGGGCCGAAAACTCGCAGGCGCCCGAATATCCAATGCAAATCGCACCGTGGCAGAACACCTCGATAGGCACGCCGGTAGCACACAAGGCGGCAATCTCGTCGACCGCCAGCTCGCGGGCGGTCGTCACGCGCTCGACCCCGAGCTCATCGGCAGCCAGGCGCACGGCGCCTTCGCTATGAACGCCCGCCTGCGTGGACAGGTGAATCTCGACCCCGGGAATCGCCGCGCGCAACGCGCAGGCCAGACCGGCATCCGCCACGATCAAGGCGTCGGCACCCAACTCTTGCGCGTGTGCCCCCAGTGCCACCGCGTCGGCCAACTCGTCGTCGAACACAAACACGTTGAGGGTCACGTATACACGCACGCCGTGCGCATGCGCCACGACGCAGCCGCGGGCGAACTCGTCGTCGGTAAAGCCGTGCGCGCTCACGCGGGCGTTAAACCCGCCCAGGCCCGCATAGATGGCATCGGCACCCGCCGCAATCGCCGCGAGCATCTGATCGAGTCCGCCGGCAGGCGCCAGCAGCTCGGGCAGCGCCGCCTCGGCAGCCCCCGGCTCGTTATCGCATTGTCCACTCGGCCCCGTCGTCCGAATCGCCATCGGCAAACTCCTTACCAACAAGGTATGCATTCACTCTGAAAAATACCGTCATCCAGCATACACGAGGCCTCGCGCGCCTCGTTTGGTTTATCGTGTAATAACTTATGTCCATCCTGCCCCAGCGGCACACCCGCCGCCCGGCACGACATACCTGGAGGTCAATATATGGGTCCTCGCCAACGACAGGGGCGCAGTCGTTCCAAGACGCATGCCCTGCCCATGATCCTGCTCTCGTTCTTGGGCCTTTTGCTCATCGCGGGCGTAGCGTTTGGGATT
>JAIJJM010000392.1 GCA_022728415.1 Collinsella sp.
GCACAGACAGTGCCTGACCAGTGGTCGATGCAGGCGCTCAGCTCTTATCAGGAACTGTTGGACAAAAGCTATGCGCTGGTCAACGAGCGCCAGATCAACGCACTCAGCGACATGCTGTCCACCTATCAGCGCATCTACGTGTATGGGCGAGGCAGCTCCGGCCTTGCCGCGCAGGAGATGCAACTGCGGTTCATGCGTATCGGCAGTATCATCACCGCCATCACCGATAGCGATGTGATGATGATGAATTCCGTCCTGTTGGATGACACCTGTTTGGTGATTGCCATCAGCATCAGCGGTAAGACACCGGCGGTGATCAAGGCACTGCGCAAAGCCAAGGAGTCCGGAGCAAGGACAGTACTGATGACTTCCCATAAATCTCCAGAACAGCATGAATACTGCGATGAGGTGGTGCTGCTGGCGCTTCGGGAGAACATCGAAGCGGGCAAGGTCATCTCTCCGCAATTTCCGATTCTCATTTACCTGGACATCCTATACGCGCATTTCCTGCAGCATGACAGCAACCATAAGGAGCTACTGCACGAGCGAACGCTGGATATCTTGCAGCAGGACGCAACAGAGCAGGAGCCGGGCGAGCAGGCGGAGTAGGCATACCCGCTAATCAAGCTTCAGCAGCCCCAATCACGCTTCCAACACGCTCAACACCTTCTTTTCGTTGTAGAACGCGAATACGATGCCGCCCAAGCCGCACAGCACGGCCGCGCACACGGCGGCGATGCGATAGCCCGCGCCGGACGCCATGCCGATGGTGGAGACGCCGGTGAACAGCAGCATGGCCACGGACTGCCCCATCTTCATCGCAAAGGTGCGGGCCGCGTAGAACATGCCCTGACGGTCCTGGCCGGTGGTCTTGGAGCTGGCGTCGGCGATATTCGCCACGATGGCTTGCGGCAGAATGCCGAACGCGGCCATCGGAATCGCGCCGACCACCGAGAGCGCCAAACCCTGGGCCATCGCCGGAATGAAGCCGAGCGCGGCCGAACCAAGGGCGCCGGCAAATGCGAACGCACAGGTGAAGATCACGAAGGCAACCAGCAGCAGGCGCTTCTTGCCGACCTTATTGGCCAAGATATTGACCGGCAGATAGAACAGCACGGAGACGCCGGTCATGAGCACGAAGTAGATGGTCGTGGTGGTTTCTGGCAGCTTGAGCAGGCTGGTCACGAAGAACGGCAGACCGGTCTGGAAGGTGGTGATGGCCACCCAGTAGACCACGTCGGAACACACGAACTTGCGGAATTCGCCGTCGCCGAACGTCTGCTTCAGGGATTCGATGGCCGATTCGGAGGTGGGCTGGGAGTTGACGTAGTCCTTCTCGCGGATGGCCAGCGGCGGCACCAGCATGCACACGAACGCCACGGCGGCCATGATGGTGAAGGTCACGCGGATGGCGGTGATACGGCCCATCATCGGCACGAACGCGCCCCAAATCACCGGCGCCACGTACGCGATGGCCGTGCCGGCCACCCAAGTGAAGGAGATGGCGGTGGAGATGGTGAGTTGCTGCTTGGAGTCGTGGCCGAGTTCGGCGATGAGCGCGTTGTACGGCGTGCAGTAGAACGTGAGGACGATGTAGTAGCCGATCACGGTGACGAACAGGAACGCCGCGTTCACCCAGCCGGTGCCGTTGATCGGACTCCAGAACACGAGTACGGTGACCACCGCGAGCGGCAGGGCGGCGAATTTCAGGAACGGCATACGGCGGCCGGATTTGGCGTCGCAACGGTCGGAGAGGGACGCCACGGCCGGGTCCACGAACGCGTCGAAGAATCGGGCGAAGGCGGTGATGCCGCCCACCACGGTCACGATGCCGAGAACGACCAGGCCCTGCGGCATGAATACGGTCTGACCTTGGGAGATGGTCTCCTGGTCAGGTTGGTAGAAATACACGAGCCAGTTGGAGATGATGCCGGAAAGCAGCGCCCACCCGAACTGGCCGACCGCAAACGCCCACACTTTGGCGATGGGGAGATCTTTGATGGCTGATTTCGCCGGTGCAATTTGCGCGCCCGTTACACTTGCTGTAGTCGTATTGCCCATTCCCCATAACCTCCGAATCAACATTGACACAGTGTCAAAAACCAGTATACACCGGGGTCTTACACTCAATTCCCTGCAGGGCAAAACCGCACACCACAATCCACACCCCGAGCCGCCTTCCCCTCAGCCATCCGCAGGCTCTACGATGAGAGCCATGACTGGTCTGGCCGAACGACTACCGCACGTCGCCGCTTTCCCCGAAGCGCTGGGCACCGGGTTGCTGCTGCATACCGATGTCGCGCTGGACGACGGGCTCAGTAACTGCATCGATATGTTCATCAGCACCTATGAAGCCGCATTGTCCCGGTTCAAGGATGATTCGACGGTCGGCCGGATGCGCACGGCCACGCATGGCGGCACGTTCGATTTTCCTGACTGGGCATTGGGTTTATTTGGCCTGTACGACCAGCTGTTTGCGTCGACTAATGGGACCATCGACCCATGCGTGGGCGAGGATTTGATTCGGCTTGGCTATGACGAGTCGTATTCGTTTACGCCTGCGCCAGATGCCGCTGAACATGCAGGCGCGATCCACGGACGAGCCATTTGGTCAGCCGACGTTGAGCGGCATGGCACAACACTGGTGACGCGCGGACCGGTCGCGCTCGATTTCGGCGCGTGCGGTAAGGGGTATTTGGTGGATTTGCTTGCGGGGATGTTGGGTGATGGCGCGGGTCACCCTCAACCCATTCAATACGTCATCGACGCCGGGGGTGATTTGCTAGTGTACACGGACGAACCAATCACCATCGCCCTTGAAGATCCTGCCGATCCGGCCAACGCCGTAGGTACGGTCGAAATCAGCCACGGCGCATTCTGCGCGAGCTCCCCCAGCCGCCGCCACTGGTCTGACGCCGCAGGTCACCAACTTCACCATCTGCTCAACGCCATCGACGGACTACCGGTTGACGATGTAGCCGCCACATGGGTGGCCGTCACGCCGCCATCGAGCGCCATAACCACGAAGACATCG
>JAIJJM010000393.1 GCA_022728415.1 Collinsella sp.
TTCTGGGGGGGGAGAAAAAAGATGGTAAAGCTGTTTCAGATGTTATTTATCTGAAAAAAAATGACAAACAAATAAAGATTGTTAAATAACTGTAATGCAGGTGACTGTATTAGTTGTTCAGTCACCTGAGTTATTTTAATGGGGTTTATAATGAATAAAGATAGATCTTTAAATGAAATGATGTTAAGCTTGTTTAATAAATCAACTATTGTTGACTTGTCAAGTGAGACAATATCTGAGAGTAAATCTCTTTCAGGCCGTATTTATCAGGATCCTGAACATAACGGGGAATTTGAACTTGATCGTGTATTGACAGATATTTATGCTCCTCAGTTAATTATTTTTTTACCAGATAAACCAAATGGAACAGGAATATTGATTATTCCCGGGGGGGGCTACCAGGCTGTTATGTTAGATAAGGAAGGTACAGCTCTTGCTCCAGAGTTTTTATCTCAGGGCTATACATTATTTGTTCTTAGTTACAGATTACCATCGCCAGTTGAGGGAGAAAATATAAACAAAACTTTTATTGATGCAATATCTGCAATGCTTTATATTCGTAAGAATGCTGATAAATGGCATCTACAGCGTCATCGTATTGGTGTATTAGGATTTTCTGCTGGGGGGCATATCGCCTCAACGTTTGTGAATCAGATTTGTGATTTCAAACGTTCTTCTGACAGTAAAGAACAAGAGATTTTCGCTATTCCCGATTTTGTCGGGTTAATTTATCCTGTAATATCAATGAAAGATGATGTGACACATCCAGGCTCCAGGAAGCAATTACTGGGGGACAATAGTACCTCAGAAAATATAATACAATATAGTGCGGATCTTAATGTCACATCATGTTTTCCTCCTGTGTTTTTACTCCATTGTTGTGATGATGATCTTGTGTCAATTGAAAACAGTCTGCTCATGTACCGTGGCCTAATAGAGAAAGGTGTTTCTGCTGAAATGCATCTCTATGAGAAAGGAGGGCATGGTTTTAGTATTCAGTGGGCCACAGATCTTCCTGTTGGAGGATGGATAAAACTGTTTATGGACTGGATGTATTCTCATGGATTTAAATAATATTTATGGTGACTACCTGGTGAAGCGTCGAGTAACTATGATGCTTCAATTCGTTTATAAAGGTGATTATACATTAGCTGTTCAGCTTTATCACAATCATGCTCTTTTATGGCCGTAAGTATTTCAATATGCTGCTGATGGGTTTTTTTGTTATTTTCATATGTCATTTTATTCTTTTCCAGAGGTTTGGCCATTATCAGCCATTCAGAAAATGCTGAGTGTATTGTTTTTAATACTTTATTGTCAGGTATATCAGCAAGTATACTATGAAATTCAATATCATATTGAGCATACACTTCGGGGGTTCTCAGTGAGTTATGATGGATACTGAGCACCTTCTCAAGCCTGTGAATATCCTCAGGCGTTGCATTTTTTGCTGCATATCTTACAAGGTTGGTTTCAAAAAAGATGCGTAGTCTTTCAAAATCCTTGATGCCATCAGCTGTAGATAAAAAATCTTTAACAATGCCTGATAACCCATTAATGATGGTTTCTGGTGATGGACGGCAGACACTGGCTTTTTCTCCCTTGTTATACCGGATTAGCCCTTTATGTCTGAGAGATGATAAAGCCTCTCTGACAGATGGTCTTCCAACGCCAAAGAATGCCATAAGTTCACGTTCAGAAGGCAGGTATTCACCTTCCCTTATCTCCTCCTGGCGGATCATTCTTTCAAGCTCTTCGGCAACGATTTCTGAAAGTTTTTTTGTAACAATGGGCTTTCTGGTCGTTGTTAGCCCGGGTAACACGGTTTTTTTGTTGTCGGACATATATTGATTTATATGGATTAGAGCAAATGAGTTTTTAATTTAACACTTTCTTTTAATAATGAAAATATTTAATTAAATCTATTATGTAAAGGGGGAATGATGTATCATCATGATTTTAATGAAAAAATAGGTTTCTGGTATGTGATAGCCCTCGCAGGACAGTCTAATGGTATGGCCTACGGTGAAGGTATTCCCCTGCCAGATACACTCGACAAACCCGAGTCCCGTGTAAAACAACTGGCTCGTCGAAAAACAATCACACCAGGAGGAAAAGAGTGTAAATTCAATGAGATTATTCCGGCAGATCACTGCCTGCATGATGTTCAGGATATGAGTGGATATCACCATCCGGCTGCTGATTTGCATAAAGGGGAATATGGTTGTGTCGGACAGGGATTGCATATAGCTAAAAAGTTACTGCCATACATACCTGAGCAAGCAGGGATATTACTGGTTCCTTGTTGCAGAGGAGGTGCCGCCTTTACTGTTGGAGCTGAAGGTATGTATGTACCTGATACAGGGGCAACAGCTGATGCAATGCGGTGGGGCACCGGAACAGCACTCTATGAGGACTTAGTAGCCCGGGTTAAGGTAGCTCTGGAATATAACAGAAAGAATAAACTGCTATCTGTCTGCTGGATGCAGGGGGAGTTTGATCTTATGTCACCAGATTATGAAAAGCATCCTGACTTGTTTTATCAGATGGTAACTTCTTTCAGGTCTGAGTTATCTGAATACTCATCTCAGTGTGTTGGTAATTCGTCAGAAAGAGTTCCATGGTTGTGTGGTGATACAACCTGGTACTGGAAGGAATCTTATCAAAAAGAATATGATTTTATATATGGACATTACAGACAACGGACTGATGATGAAATACATTTTCTCAGCTTTCAGGATAGTAACCGACATGAATTAACTAATGAGCCAGAAGAAGATGCCGATGATTTATCTGTCGGGTATCTGGGGTCATCATGGAGGACAGAATTAAGCTGGACAACGTCACAGAGAAGTACACATTTTAATTCAATGGCCAGAAGGGGAGTTATTGCTGAATGTTATGCGCAAAAAATAAGAAATTATTTGTAGACTGAACCGCCCCGGGTTTCCTGGAGAGTGTTTTATCTGTGAACTCAGGCTGCCAGATCATCGTTTCCGATGGAAGCATAATAAGCTTTTTCTGCTTCT
>JAIJJM010000394.1 GCA_022728415.1 Collinsella sp.
CAGTCATAGCACCATTTGATCAGCCGTTGCTTGTGGTCACGTGCCCGACTGCGTGTCTGTCCGGATTGGCCGGAGCGGATGACGAAGTTGCAGGACAGTTCGATCATCACCATCGAGGGCAGCAGCAATTCCAGCTCCCCGGCGATGCCGTCGTTGAGCAGTCGTTCGGATCGGGGCAGGAATGACGGGTCGGTGGTGTCGTCCTTGCCGAGCGCCACGTTGACGATGACGTTGGTGTCTACCACGGCGCGTTCGGGATAGCGCCGTGAAGATTCGCTCTCATTGATTTTCATCGCCCGCCTCCCGTGGTGGTGCCGTGGTCATGGGTCTCGCGCAGCGTGGAGACGAAATCGACGGAGCCGAGAGCGCCAGTGAAGTCGAGGCTGATGATCCCTTCCAGGTCTTCGGCAGTAGCCGGGGCGCGGTGGCCGTCGGCGATGATCTCCAGGTCCTCGGCGTCCACGGACACCAGTTCGCCGTCGTCGGCGCGTACGAAGCCGCGCGCATCGACCTCCATGCCCACTTGGATGCGTTTGACGATCGGGTCGAGTTCGGGGCCGAATCTCACGTCGACGCGGCTGCGGGTGACGTGGTCGACCAGCCCGAGCGTGCGGTGCGTGCGCTGCAGGATGACCTTATCCACCATGCCGCGCACATGACCGAACGAGCGGCGTGATCCACGGATCAGCAGACGGTTGATGCCGGTGAGCACGCCGGGCGTGAACGTGCCCTCCGCCTCGTGCGAGGAGACGGTGATGTTCGCGTTGGTCTCCTTGGCCAGATCACTCAACGCGGAAAATACGCCGGAGAACCGGAATGCCTCGTCCCGATTCACGTCGTCTCGTGTGGCCAGGCGGGTGATGGTGTCCAGTGTGGCGAACGAGCGTTCCGTTCTCTCGTCCACCACCACGGGTTTCGCGGCAAGGTCGATGCTGTGCAGTTCCATGCGGGAGATGCGCCAGTCGGACGCATCCGCTGCGGACAGTATCCTTGCGAATGCGGACACAGCCTGGCTCAACGCCTTCGGGGTCACGTCCCGCGGGGCGCAATCCAGTTTGAATCTGAAGTCTCTGTCGCCCATGGCACACCTCCTTCCCGTATACGCAGTATCGTCCCGTCGTCTGCGGGCGGGTCGCCGTGCCCAGTATTCCTGTGCTACTGGGTATCAGTGTACGTGGAGTGGATTTCAGTGTAAAGCACGAGCATGTCTGACGGTAATATGCCCATGGTCCATTCCCGTACGCCTCGTCGCAATAGCACACAGGCATACGCAACAGAGTGAGCCTCTGGAAAAAGACAGGATGCATCGGCTCGCATATCGCAGGCAGTTATGCCCATCATCGGAGAGTTCCGACACCCGTTTTACCTAATATTCGGCTATGGATACGTGGCTTACCAGTCCGTCAACGGTGCTGCCTATCCGGAAAGCAAAACCGTGATTTTCGATGCCGCCAATGCCACCTCCGAAACTATGAAGCGCCGCGGCCGCAAAAAGGCAGAATAACCACCAAGGTACAGGAATTCGCGTTATTGCACGCTATAGGGGGCTGCTGCATACTGCAATGCAGCAGCCCCTTTTACTATTGATGAACAATGTCGTCATATACATCGGCAAATGCGTAATCTGCTATCGCACTCAGCATTAATCTCAAAATACTATGGCGTTTCCGCATTCGTCCGAGTCAATCAGTCGTTAGGAACAATCACGACTTTGCCTTCGGCCACATCCTTGAGATGCTTGCCATAGGGGCTCTTGCCGTAACGTTCGGCCGATTCGAGGAGCTCCTCCTTGGAAATCCACCCATTTTCGTAGGCGATTTCCTCCACGATGGCGATGGGCAGGCCCTGGGCGCGCTGTACGGTGCGCACGAACTCGCCCGCCTCGTACAGGGAATCCATCGTGCCCGTATCCAGCCACGCGTACCCGCGGCCCAGCGTACGCACGTTCAGGGAGCCGTCCTCCAAATACATCTTGTTCAGGTCCGTGATCTCCAGTTCGCCACGAGCCGACGGCCTGACCCGCTTGGCGAACTCGACCACACGCTCGTCGTAGAAGTACAGACCCGTCACCGCGTAATGCGACTTCGGCTTCTTCGGCTTCTCCTCGATGGACACGGCCTTCTTGTGCTCGTCGAACTCGACCACACCATAGCGTTCCGGATCGTCGACATAGTAGCCGAACACACTTGCGCCCCCGCCGCCTTCGGCCTTGGCGACGGCCTTGCGCAATGTGGTGCCCAGACCGTTGCCGTAGAAGATGTTGTCGCCCAGCACGAGCGCGCACGGCTCGCCGTCGATGAACTCCTCTCCCAAGAGGAATGCCTGCGCCAAACCATCCGGGCTGGGCTGCACCTTATAGGAAAAGTGCACGCCGTAATGCGAACCGTCGCCGAGGAGCTTTTCGAAGTTCGGTAGGTCCTTCGGCGTGGAGATGATCAGGATGTCACGGATACCCGCAAGCATGAGCACGCTGAGCGGATAGTAGATCATCGGCTTGTCATACACCGGCAGCAACTGCTTCGACGTCACCGTCGTCAACGGATACAGACGCGTACCGGAACCACCAGCCAAGATAATGCCTTTCATGGTGTTTTCCTTCACTTCCTGTTTCACCGCTTGTTAAGTTCGCGGGTGACGTATTCTTTGAGGGTTTCCTCCCAGTCGGCGGGCGTGTATCCGGCCGCCTCGATCTTCGCTAGGTCGAGCGCGCTGTGCACGGGGCGCGGGCTGACCGGGCTGGTCGCGTTCGCGAAATACTCGGCCGTCGAGATGGGCTTGACCTTGTCGCCGTTACCGTTCGTCAAATCGAACACCTCACGGGCGATCTCCGCCCACGACTTGACCGCACCGGACCCGGTCAAATTGTAGGTGCCGTAGGGGGCGTGGCTGTCGAGCAGGTGGAAAATCGCCTCGGCCATGTCCTTGGTGAAGGTCAGGCGACCGTACTGGTCGTCCACCACGGTGACCTGTTCCAGCTTGTCGGCCGGGTCGGCGACCTTGTTGGACAGCATCATCATGGTCTT
>JAIJJM010000395.1 GCA_022728415.1 Collinsella sp.
CGCTTTTGAGAACGGTTGGATTACTCGTGATGAGCTGATGGAGGCCGCTGTGAAGTATGGCAAGAGCCCGTATGGCAAGCATCTGAAGGATGTGGCGGATAATAAGTTCATCGTCAAACCGATGGATCGATAGACCTTCACTGAAAACCCGCATAAATTGTTAGTCCGCGCTGATAAAATATGCGGGTTTGTTGTATTTGAGGAGCAATTTTGAACATCACGGAAATCTTCACCAGGAAGAACCGCCTATTACTGAAGGCGATGGTTAGCACCGACTTCAAACTTCGCTACCAGCAGTCCTTCTTGGGATACATCTGGTCTGTGCTCAAGCCACTGATGCTGTTCACCATCATGTATCTCGTGTTCGTCCGGTTCCTGAAGTTCGGTGCTGATGTGCCTCACTTCTCTGTGGCGCTTTTGCTGGGCATCATCATGTGGAATTTCTTCAACGAAACCACTACCGGCGGCATGATGTCGATTGTGGGGCATGGTGATCTGCTGCGCAAGATTCACTTCTCGAAGTATGTGATTGTCATTGCCTCATCCATGAGCGCCATGATTAACTTCGGCATCAACTTTGTTGTGGTGGTGGTATTTGCTCTGATTAACGGCGTCAGTCTTACCTGGTCGTGGTTGCTGATGGTTCCTCTGGTGCTTGAGTTGTATATGCTGTCGTTGGGAATCGCTTTCTTCCTCAGTGCCGTGTATGTCAATCTGCGTGACTTGAACCCCATCTGGGAAGTGGTAATGCAGGCTGGATTCTATGCCACGCCTATTATCTACCCTATTTCCCTTATCACTTCAAAGGCGGGCGAATATGGTCCGATATTTGCCCGGCTCGATCTGATTCTCAACCCGGTGGCGCAAATCGTTCAGGATGCGCGTCATGTGATGATTAGCCCTGCAAATCAGACCATTTGGCAGTGGGTGGATAACCCATTCCTGCAGTGCTGGCCGATTATTCTTTCTGTACTGATCTTCTTGGGTGGTTTGAAGTATTTCACCGTTAAATCCCAGTACTTCGCGGAGTTGGTGTGACGATGAACAAGATGGACAAAGCGATGGAACAGAAGAACGCTGACCGACCGGTGGCGCTCAAGGTGGAGCACGTATCCAAGAACTTCAAACTTCCGGTTGAACGTGCTGGCAGCCTGAAGAACATGCTGTTCAATTGGCTCCGTGGCATTCGCGGGTACCGTACGCAGGAAGTGCTGAAAGACATCACCTTTGATATCAAACAAGGTGAGTTTTTCGGCATTGTCGGTAAGAACGGCTCTGGTAAATCCACTCTGCTGAAACTGATTTCCCAGATTTACACGCCGAATACAGGCACAATCGAGGTGGACGGCAAACTCGTGCCCTTTATTGAGTTGGGTGTTGGATTCAATCCTGAACTGACTGGCCGCGAGAACGTATATCTCAATGGTGCCATGCTTGGTTTCTCCAACGACGAGATTGATGCCATGTATGACGACATCGTGGAGTTCGCCGAACTCGGCGACTTCATGGAACAGAAGCTGAAGAACTACTCCAGCGGTATGCAAGTGCGTCTGGCATTCTCTGTGGCAATTAAATCGCAGGGCGACATCCTCGTTCTTGATGAGGTGCTTGCCGTGGGCGATGAAGCTTTCCAGAAGAAGTGCCAGAACTATTTCTTTGAGGCGAAGCGCAACAAGAAGACGGTTATTCTGGTCACCCACTCCATGCCGGATGTGCGCAGGTATTGCGATCGGGCAATGCTCATTCAGGACGGCTATATTGCGAAGATCGGCGACCCTGACGAGATTGCCGATGCTTACTCGGATTCGTTCCTTCCCCCGCGCGAAGTAGTGGAGGCACGGCAAAAAGAAGCGGCTATTCGCAATGCCGTGACCGTGAATGCCGTAAACGTTGCCGTCGATGGCGAGACGCAGAAATTCCTGGATACGCGCGAGGACTTCACCATGAATGTTGACTTCGAATGCGATCGTCCGGTTTCTGCGAACCAGCTGTTCGTCGATGTGTTTGATGGCCGCAATGTTCCCGTGCTTTCCATGCCGTTTGGCTCCGAGGACGATAAGATTTCAGCCGGTAAGCATACGGCCGAATTTGCTGTGAAGAATGTGCTCGCATTTGGCGATTTCCGCATCTGTATTGCTCTGCAGACGGACTCTGAGCGTTTGCAGTTGGCAGAGAATGCCTGCAGATTCCACATCAAGGGATCCGCCGCGGAAGTGATGTCAGTGGTGAACCCGGACAATACGGTGCAAGTGACAATCGATTAATTCGTCTGCTGAGATGATAAGGACAGAACAAGCATGCTGACGCTGTTGAATGATCGTACATATCAGGTAACAGTCGAAAAAGTAGAGAACGTCAAGGTTGGGGAACAGTCTCGGACTATAGTGACCGGCTGGGCGGTCGACAAGATGAGGCAGACCGCCCTACCACTGGCTGTAGCCGGCACGGGTGTGACGGTATCGCGGAATACTCGTGTTGATCTGGAAAAGACGTATGGATTGGATCCCAGCGATCAAGCAGGCTTCACGATTGTTATTCCTCAGGGAGTGCAGAATTTCGACTTGATGTGTCAGGCGCCTGGCACGACCATGACAAGGCACATCAATGTTCAGCGTTTGATGAGTCGATTCCGCATGCAATACATCAGCACCCGCGTGCACAGGCTCATGTTTTATGCCGCGCACCTTGGCAATCGCGAGGCGATGAAGGATTTGCGAGACGCGGTAAGGCGTCGTGTTGTTGGTGAGACGGATTTTTACGATTCCTGGATTCAGCGTCATGAAACGATGACTCAGCAGGAAGCTGAGCCTGTCATTGCCGCATTTTCCAAGACTCCGCTCATCTCTGTGGTGACACCTGTGTACAACGTGGACGAGGTCTGGCTGCGCAAATGCGTTGAATCCATGCAAAACCAGTGGTACACCAACTGGGAATTGTGCCTGGCTGATGACCATTCGCCTTCTGCGCACGTCAAGCCGCTGCTGGAAGAGCTTGCCGCGAGCGATTCCCGTATCAAGA
>JAIJJM010000396.1 GCA_022728415.1 Collinsella sp.
ATATAAGACGGGGAGCGTTCCTGAGCCGGATGCGCCCTCTTCCCCAAGCGATGCAGCGCTGCTTCGACATCATCTGATCGGATATCTTGAACGAGGGGGATTCATCGCCACGCTTGAGCAGGCGCCCGCAGACGCGATTCAACTGCTACAGGAATATGCTTCGCGAACGGTCGCTATGGACGTCGTTGAGCGTTACGACGTCAAGAACCCTCGCCTGGCCTCGCTGTTCCTAACGCGGTGTATGGCATCTTCGGGACGAGAGCTGTCAGTGAACAAGGTGTACAACGAGTTCAAGAGCAGGCAGATACCCGTCAGCCGTAATTCGCTCAGCGACTTACTTGAGTATTACGAGGATGCCTACCTGTTATTTTCGGTGCCGGAGTTCACACGTTCACTGGCAAATAATACGCGGTCTGCGTCTAAGGTCTACGCTGTCGATCCTGCGATGTTTGGAGCGTTCTCTCCCGCATCGGCATTGGACCAGGGCCAGAGGCTCGAGACCGCAGTGTTCAACGCGCTAAGAAGAAGGACTCCCGCGGTGAGGATCGGATCGGTCTGCCGCCTGCTGATCAAAGAGAAGAGCAAAAGCCATGAGGTGGACTTTGTGGCTGGGGACGCACTTCTCATGCGGGCTTATAGCCTGATTCAGGTGAGTGCGGATATGGCAAACGAGAAAACGCGCGAGCGCGAAATTGCCGCGCTTGATGCCTCGATGGCCCAGTTCGATCTTGGCGAGTCGGCAATCGTTACCATGGATGAGCAGGCCGATATTCCATGCGAGCACGGTGTGGTACACGTTGTGCCCGCATGGAGGTGGCTCCTCGCCTAATCATCTACGGATCTGTGGGGCCAGGACCTCCTGGCCCCTTCATTACGGTTGGGGAGCACCATGATGCGCCCGGCTAGTTCTGGGCCTTGATGCTCGGCAGGAGAATCTGGGCGAGGTAGTCGGTCTCGAGTTTGGTCGCGGCGTCTGCCTTGCCGTCTTTACCGACCAGGCCGTTTTTGATCTGGTTGTATGTGTAGCGGTTGCCGGTCGTGAGCTCGACAAGCTCAATCGCCGTATCCATGGGGTAGGTCGACACGGGGTTCTGCGTGCGCCCGTTGATGGTTTGAGGGATCACATACGGATAGACAGGACCGCTCGCGTAGACGGTGTAGCCGTTGCCCAGGCTGACTGTGCCCAAAACTGTATCGCCGTCGTCGGGGGTAAAGGTCTCGCCGTCGCGCACCGCGACGAGCGTCACGAGTGGTGTGTTGGTGTCGCCGTCCAGATAAACGCACAGCGTGCTGCCGTTTTGCCAGGTCGCAACCTTGCCGTACCACTCGACGGGAATATCGAGCTGGTAGAGGTCGGTTGCCTTGTGGCGAGCGTCAGCATCACGGGATGCCTGTGCCTTGCTTGCGCTTACGGCGTTGGCAGCGGCATCGCGGCGCGTAATTGCCGCCTGCTGGAGTATCTTTGCCGCGGCGGCAGAGCTCGCGCCGCCTTCTTCGGCATACTTGGCGGCGGCATCGATCTGGTCGTCAGTCACCGTGTCGGCCGAAGACACCTTGAGCTTAAAGGTGGCCTGGGCACTCAAATCCTGTCCATCGCTCTTAATGGTGACCTGCGCCTTGGTGGTCGGGACAGTGTAGATGGTGCCGTCTTCCGCGATGGGGGATCCAGCAATGGAGAGCGTGTAATCGCCGGGCAGCAGCTTAATGCCGCGGCCATGTTCGTCAACGTAGAGCGTTTCGCTCACGGAAGAACCGTCGGAATCCTGCCCGCTCACCTGTACGGGAATCTTGGAGCCGGTTGAGCAGTCGAGGCCCGCGGCATGCACGCCAATCTGCACCGACATCATCGTGTGCGCACTGGCCGCGGCAGCGGCAGCCTGCTCTTGCTGATATCCGTTCCAGGCAGCATAGCCTGCGCCGCCGGCGACGAGCGCGACGGCCACAACGCCGGCAACCATCAGGTTGCGGCGCTTGGGCGGTATCTTGCGATGACGAACCTCGGCTTCGCGTGCCGAAGGAACGGACGGTAGGGGAATATCACCCATGGCGATGGTCTCGTCCACGACAGGCGCAGAGCCTAAGCCGGGGAGCTCGCGGGTCAGCGAATCTTCGGCCGGCAAGCTGTCGAGCAAGATGGTTTCCTCGCTCGTGTCGGATTCGGGCTGGTCGTCGGCCTCGCATTCGGATTCCTCGTGCCCCGTCTCGTCTTCGGTGGGCGCGGCGCCATCGTCTTTTGCATCCTGATCATCGAGCTGCGCCTCGATTTCCGGCTCATCCTGCTCATCAACGCTCGAATCGTCAAACGCAATCTCGGCCAGCGCGATCTGGTCTAGGCTCTCCAGGGCTTCGGCACACGCTTCTGCATCTTGGGCCGCATCCTCTTGGTCCATCGTCTCATCTTTCATATATCCCCCAAGCTCAATATCGGGACAACAATGTACCCAAAAATGGGGCCATATAGGGCCGTCAGGCGGTTGGAAATCTGATTTTATCTGTGCGAGAGGTTTTGAATATGTGTGTGAATGTGCGCAACAACAAAAAGCCCCGGAAAGCGGGCGAATCGCTTTCCGGGGCTGCGCGTGACGCGCGATTTCGGCATCGGCTAAGTTTGCCTCAATCCAAATGTGGACGGAATAAACACGTTACTCGGCGTGTGCGTAATCAACCTTGGCGCGGCGGGCGGTGGCCTTCTCCCAATCGCTGGTGCCTTCAAAGACATCCTGCTTGTAGGGGTTGCGGCCGAGCTTCTTGGCGCGGTAGATGATGTAGATGATCGCGGCGATGTTGGCGACCAGCGCGACGATCGAGACCGCGGTGGCGGCGCCGGGGTCGAGCGTGGAGTGGGTCACAAAGATGGACTCCTCCTGGAAGTAGGGGAACACCTGGGCAAACATGCACCAAATAGCCAGCGTAAAGGCACGGTTCTGGATCCAGCCGCCCTTGTTCCAGATAAAGGCGGCGACGGTGGGCGCCAGCAGCAGCGCAAAGCCGCAGAACCAGGAGTGGGTGGGCAGGCA
>JAIJJM010000397.1 GCA_022728415.1 Collinsella sp.
TTGCATAGAAAATATACACCTTAAGTGTAATTAAAATTTGCGGTTAATCAAAAGAGCGCGGTGGAAAGGGGAATATCTGCCGGGTACAGGAAATGTAAAACGCGAGCCTGTTTCCGGAAAAATGTATCGTTTGCAGAGGAACAAAAATAGACTGGAAAGCGCCTCGGGGAACGGAAAATAGCCAGGTGAGAATGGTTTTGTTAGTCGCTAAAGTCGGGCCATCTTATCTACAGGTGACGGATCGCCATGACAAACTTCACGACCAGCACGCCGCATGACGCATTATTTAAATCCTTTCTCATGCACCCTGACACCGCGCGGGATTTTATGGAGATCCATTTACCTAAAGATTTACGTGAACTGTGCGATCTCGACAGCTTAAAACTGGAGTCAGCCAGCTTTGTCGATGAAAAATTGCGGGCGTTACACTCCGATATTCTGTGGTCAGTAAAGACCCGCGAAGGCGATGGTTATATCTATGTGGTGATTGAACATCAGAGCCGCGAGGATATCCATATGGCCTTTCGCCTGATGCGATATTCCATGGCGGTGATGCAGCGCCATATCGAGCATGATAAACGCCAGCAGCTACCGCTGGTCATCCCGATGCTGTTTTATCACGGTAGCCGTAGTCCTTACCCCTGGTCCCTGTGCTGGCTGGACGAATTTGCCGACCCGACTACCGCACGGAAACTTTATACTGCAGCGTTCCCGCTGGTGGATATCACTGTCGTGCCAGACGACGAGATTGTGCAGCATCGCAGAGTCGCCTTGTTGGAGTTGATCCAAAAGCATATTCGCCAGCGCGATCTGATGGAGCTTATCGATCAACTGGTAGTATTACTGGTTACAGAGTGTGCTAATGACAGCCAGATAACTGCGCTGTTAAATTACATTTTACTGACTGGCGATGAAGCGCGTTTTAAGGCGTTTATCAGCGAACTAATCAGGCGAATGCCACACCACAGGGAGCGCATAATGACAATTGCAGAGCGAATTCATAATGATGGATGGCTGTTGGGAAGGGAGAGGGGGAGGAAAGAAGGGAAAGTAGAAGGGGAACGGAGCCTCCTCCGATTGTTGTTGCAGAATGGGGCCGATCCTGAATGGATACAACGATATACCGGACTTTCGGCAGAGCAAATGCAGGCATTAGATCAGCCCTTGCCTGAAAGCAAGCGTGATCCATGGATCGAGTACTAATCAGAGACGGATGACAAACGCAAAGCAGCCTTATGCGCTACGCTTATCAGGTCTACATAACCCATTCAATATATTGAACTTTAAAGATTTTGTAGTCCTGGTAAGGCGTTCACGCCGCATCCGGTATGAACAAAGCACACTTTGCCTAAGCCATGCTGGAACGTGGCGATGCCCCTGCAAAGATAAAACGAGTCACAGGCGATTCGTGAGAGGAAATCAGGGGCCTCGCCACTAATTCGAATTCATTCCATTGCCTGATACACGGCCTCGCCAATTTGCTTCAGTGCTTCGCGATAGGTTTCGCTGAGCGGCAAAGCGCAGTTGATACGCAGACAATTACGGTATTTGCCGGAAGCCGAGAAAATCGAGCCTGCCGCCACCTGGATTTTCATGCGGTACAGCTGCCGCGCGACGCAGACCATATCGACCTGTTCAGGCAATTCGATCCACAGTAAAAATCCGCCTTTCGGGCGCGTAATACAGATTTCGCAGGGAAAATACTCCCGTATCCAGCAGGTATAAAGCGCCAAATTGCGCTGATAGATCTGCCGCATCCGCCGGATATGGCGATGATAGTGACCTTCCAGCACAAACGTTGCCGCCGCCATTTGCGTGGACGGCACATTAAAGCTACTGATGGCGTATTTCATATGCATCAGTTTATCGTGATAACGCCCCGGTGCGACCCAACCCACGCGCAGGCCTGGAGCAATACTTTTACTGAACGAGCTGCACAACAGCACTCGCCCGTCGATATCCCAGGAATGAATGGTCCGCGGGCGCGGATACTCCGTTGCCAGTTCGCCGTAGACATCATCTTCAAAAATCACAATATCATGACGTTGAGCGAGAGAGAGAACGGCCCGTTTGCGCGCGTCCGGCATAATAAATCCCAGCGGATTATTACAGTTTGGCACCAGAATGATGCCTTTAATCGGCCACTGTTCCAGCGCCAGTTCCAGCGCTTCAACGCTGATGCCTGTTTCTGGATCGGTTGGGATTTCAATCACTTTCACGCCCATGCCGCGCAGCATCTGCATTGAACCGTAATAACAGGGGGATTCGACCGCGACAATATCGCCCGGTTTACACACCGCCATTAACGCCATCGACATCGAGTTATGGCAGCCGCTGGTGATGATGATGTCATCGGCGGTGACCACCGAGCCGCTGTCGAGCATCAGGCGGGCAATCTGCTCTCGCAACACTCGCTGACCGGCTAACAAGTCATAACCGAGAACGGTTTGTAGATTATGCTGCACCACCCGGCTTAGCTCCCGCCACAGCGGTTTCAGGCTGGGCGTTTCGACATCCGGCGTGCTTTTGCTTAACGGAACAATGGAACTGTCGCTATGCGCCACCAGCATATCCAGCACCTGATCCCACTGGGTAATTTCCACCGGGCGCTGCACCGGACGCGTCATCGGCGGTACTGGCGGCTGGGCTTTACGTTGTGCGACAAAATAACCCGAACGCGGCTGCGGAGTGATGAGCTTCATCGTCTCCAGTATCTGATACGCCTGCTGCACGGTACTGATGCTGACGCCGTGCTCCTGACTTAAGCTGCGCACCGACGGCAATTTCTCCCCGTGACGATACAGCCCTTGCTCAATCCGTTCGGCAAGCAGAGTCGCCAGATGTTGATAACGCGTCATGCTGTATTCCTTATGTGGACCATACAGAGAGAAAAACCGGTACAGATGAGGCTAAAAAACCGGATGCAGATGCTGTTTTAACCTGTCTGTATGTTAAATAAAAGTAATATTTGAATCTGTATTGTGAACTGCCAGAAGG
>JAIJJM010000398.1 GCA_022728415.1 Collinsella sp.
CAGGAGTAAACAATGTCAAAGCAACAGATCGGCGTCGTCGGTATGGCAGTGATGGGGCGCAACCTTGCGCTCAACATCGAAAGCCGTGGTTATACCGTCTCTATTTTCAACCGTTCCCGTGAAAAGACGGAAGAAGTGATTGCCGAAAATCCAGGCAAGAAACTGGTTCCTTACTATACGGTGAAAGAGTTTGTTGAATCTCTGGAAACGCCTCGTCGCATCCTGTTAATGGTGAAAGCAGGTGCAGGCACGGATGCTGCTATTGATTCCCTCAAACCATACCTCGATAAAGGTGACATCATCATTGATGGTGGTAATACCTTCTTCCAGGACACCATTCGTCGTAACCGTGAGCTTTCTGCAGAAGGCTTTAACTTCATTGGTACCGGTGTCTCCGGTGGTGAAGAAGGCGCGCTGAAAGGTCCTTCCATTATGCCTGGTGGGCAGAAAGAAGCCTATGAACTGGTTGCGCCGATCCTGACCAAAATCGCCGCAGTGGCTGAAGACGGTGAGCCATGCGTTACCTATATCGGTGCCGATGGCGCAGGCCATTATGTGAAGATGGTTCATAACGGTATTGAATACGGCGATATGCAGCTGATTGCTGAAGCCTATTCTCTGCTTAAAGGTGGCCTGAATCTTTCCAACGAAGAACTGGCGCAGACGTTTACCGAGTGGAATAACGGTGAACTGAGCAGCTACCTGATCGACATCACCAAAGATATCTTCACCAAAAAAGATGAAGACGGTTACTACCTGGTTGATGTGATTCTGGATGAAGCAGCAAACAAAGGTACGGGCAAATGGACCAGCCAGAGTGCGCTGGATCTCGGCGAACCACTGTCGCTGATTACCGAGTCTGTGTTTGCACGTTATATCTCTTCTCTGAAAGATCAGCGTGTTGCCGCATCTAAAGTTCTCTCTGGCCCGCAAGCACAGCCAGCGGGCGACAAGGGTGAGTTCATCGAAAAAGTTCGCCGTGCGCTGTATCTGGGCAAAATCGTTTCTTACGCTCAGGGCTTCTCTCAGCTACGCGCCGCGTCTGAAGAGTACAACTGGGATCTGAACTACGGCGAAATCGCGAAGATTTTCCGTGCTGGCTGCATCATCCGTGCGCAGTTCCTGCAGAAAATCACCGATGCTTATGCCGAAGATCCGCAGATCGCTAACCTGCTGCTGGCTCCGTACTTCAAGCAAATTGCCGATGACTACCAGCAGGCGCTGCGTGATGTCGTTGCTTATGCAGTACAAAACGGTATCCCGGTTCCGACCTTCGCCGCTGCGGTTGCCTATTACGATAGCTACCGTGCCGCTGTTCTGCCTGCGAACCTGATCCAGGCACAGCGTGACTATTTCGGAGCACATACTTATAAGCGCATTGATAAAGAAGGTGTGTTCCATACTGAATGGCTGGATTAATCTGATTTAACCAACAATAAAATTGAGGCCCGGCGTATATTGCACCGGGCTTTTTTTTGCCATTTATCTTATAGACTAAATTTCACTGCTTAATATTAACTTAATAAATATTAGCTATTCTTATAAAGAAAATCTGAATTGTTTTTCGTTGCGTTGACCATCTGACAACGTAGCGTTAAAACTTTTAGCTCTTATCAGGATGCTAAAAACATCATGATTCACAGTTAAGTTAATTCTGAGAGCATGAAATGAAAATCACCATTTCCGGTACCGGCTATGTAGGCTTGTCAAACGGGCTTCTAATCGCACAAAATCATGAGGTTGTGGCATTAGATATTTTACCGTCACGCGTTGCTATGCTGAATGATCGGATATCTCCTATTGTTGATAAGGAAATTCAGCAGTTTTTGCAATCAGATAAAATACACTTTAATGCTACATTAGATAAAAACGAAGCCTACCGGGATGCTGATTATGTCATCATCGCCACTCCAACCGACTATGATCCTAAAACTAATTATTTCAATACATCCAGTGTAGAATCAGTAATTAAAGACGTAGTTGAGATAAATCCTTATGCGGTTATGGTCATCAAATCAACGGTTCCCGTTGGTTTTACCGAAGCGATGCATAAGAAATATCGTACTGAAAATATTATTTTCTCTCCGGAATTCCTCCGCGAAGGTAAAGCCCTTTACGATAATCTCCATCCTTCACGTATTGTCATCGGTGAGCGTTCAGAACGCGCAGAACGTTTTGCTGCGTTGTTACAGGAAGGCGCGATTAAGCAAAATATCCCGACCCTGTTTACCGACTCCACTGAAGCAGAAGCGATTAAACTGTTTGCTAATACCTATCTGGCGATGCGCGTAGCATACTTTAATGAACTGGATAGCTATGCAGAAAGTTTAGGTCTGAATACTCGTCAGATTATCGAAGGTGTTTGTCTCGATCCGCGTATTGGCAACCATTACAACAATCCGTCGTTTGGCTATGGTGGTTATTGTCTACCGAAAGATACCAAGCAGTTACTGGCGAACTACCAGTCTGTGCCGAATAACCTGATCTCGGCAATTGTCGATGCAAACCGCACGCGTAAAGACTTTATTGCCGATGCCATTTTGTCACGCAAGCCGCAAGTGGTGGGTATTTATCGTCTGATTATGAAGAGCGGTTCAGATAACTTCCGCGCGTCTTCCATTCAGGGGATTATGAAACGTATTAAGGCGAAAGGCGTTGAAGTGATCATCTACGAGCCGGTGATGAAAGAAGACTCATTCTTCAACTCTCGTCTGGAACGTGATCTCGCCACCTTCAAACAACAAGCCGACGTCATTATTTCCAACCGTATGGCAGAAGAGCTTAAGGATGTGGCAGATAAAGTCTACACCCGCGATCTCTTTGGCAGTGACTAACATCTTGTTATCAGGGCGATTTTCGCCCTGATTCTCTTATGTTCTCTAAGTAATAATTCATTGTTTTTATCATTTATCCTATAGCATTCATGGCGATTATCGCTAAACTATGGCGACTTAAAATTATTTCGTCCGTTAGGGTAATGATGAGAGTAGAAAATA
>JAIJJM010000399.1 GCA_022728415.1 Collinsella sp.
GTCCATCGTCGCTGTATCGGAGTGCATGTAGTTGACCTTAATGCCGGCATCAAGCAGATGGTCGGTCAGGTCCTCTGCCATGCGCTTGGTGAGCGTGGTCACCAGCACGCGCTCCTTGCGGGCCACACGCTCGCGAATCTCATCCTCGAGATCATCGATCTGGCCGCGAACCGGACGCACGTCAATTTTGGGGTCGAGCAGACCGGTCGGACGAATGATCTGCTCAACGTCGTTCTGGCTCACCCGCAGCTCATAGTCGCCCGGCGTGGCCGAAACGTAGATGAACTGGGGAATCCTCGCCTCAAACTCATCGAAACGAAGCGGACGGTTATCGAGCGCCGAGGGCAGGCGAAAGCCGTGCTCCACCAAGGTCACCTTACGCGAACGGTCGCCTTCGTGCATGCCGCGGATCTGCGGCACCGTTACATGGCTCTCGTCGATGATGCAGAGCATGTCCTTAGGGAAGTAATCGATCAGGGTAAACGGCGGCTCGCCCGGTTTTCGACCGTCCAGATGACGCGAGTAGTTCTCGATACCGTTACAAAAACCCATGGTCTCGAGCATCTCAAGATCGTAATCGGTGCGTTGCTGCAGACGCTGCGCCTCGAGCAACTTGTCGGTCGCCTTGAGCTCGGCCACACGCTTCTCGCACTCTTCACTGATTGATTTCAGAGCCGCTTTGACCTTAGGCTTCTCAGTCACGTAGTGCGAGGCCGGCCACACGGGAATGGCCTCGTACTCACGCAGCATCTCGCCGGTGACCTCATCGATCTCGGCAATCAGCTCGACCTCGTCGCCAAAGAACTCAAACCGCAACGGATGCTCGGCATAGGGCGGATACACGTCAACGACATCGCCGCGCACGCGGAAGGTGCCACGTGCCAAATCATAGTCATTGCGATCGTACTGGATATCGATAAGTGCATGGATAAAGTCATCGCGCTCGAGCGGCACCTTCTTGTCGACATTCGGAGCTAGCCCCGCATAGTCCTCGGGAGAACCGATGCCATAGATACACGAGACCGATGCGACGACGATCACATCGCGTCGAGATAGCAGCGATGCGGTCGCCTGATGTCGCAACATCTCGACCTCTTCGTTAATCGAGGAATCCTTCTCGATATACGTATCGCTTTGCGGCACATACGCCTCGGGTTGATAGTAATCGTAGTACGAAACAAAATAGACCACGGCGTTGTCAGGGAAGAATTCCTTGAGCTCGCTCGCGAGCTGAGCGGCAAGCGTTTTATTGGGAGCCATGACCAGCGTCGGCTTCCCCAGGGCCTCAATAGTCTTAGCCATCGTGAAGGTCTTGCCCGAACCAGTCACGCCCAGCAAAACCTGATAGCGATCTCCATCCCTCACGCCCTGTACAAGCGACTCAATGGCCTTAGGCTGGGAACCAGCGGGCTCGTATGGGGACACGACCTTAAACGGCACCTCAGAGCCCTCAACGCCAAAACGTTTGAGCTCTCCTCCAACACGCTCAACTTCAAATTCCGCCATTGATACTCCTAACTCATATATCTGCAGCATACGCAGGCGGCAGGCCTAGTCCTATACGAACCGATCGGGATAGAGCGTCTTATAGCGAACCCAGGCATTATTGACGCGAATCAGATACGCCTGCGTCTCGGGAAAGGTAATCGCGTTGTGAAGCGATGTGTCCTGCTGTGCCCAACCGTCTACATTGCCCATGCCGGCGTTATAGGCGGCAATAGCGCTGTCCGTCGACCCGTTAAAATACGTTAGAAGATACGAAAGATACGCACAGCCAAACTCGATGTTCGTGGCGGGATCGTTAAGGTTGTCGGCTGAATACTCACTACCATCGACAAGACCCAAGGCAATCATATCCTGGGCAGTCTCAGGCATCAGCTGCATCAATCCCCGAGCGCCCTGATTCGACTCAGCCTCGGGATCCCAATTCGATTCAGACTTTATGACAGCACACACCAAATACGGATCAAGATTGTGCGAAATGCTCGATTGCTTTACGTACGCCTCGTAGTCAATCGGATACAACGGCTTAAAGAAGGCGGCAGGAGCATACGAGTAGACGAGCGAAATAAGGCCAAAGACGAACACAACGGCAAGTGGCGCCACGCGAAACCACGTAAAGAAACGTGTCCTAGACATCGGCCTCCTCCTTATCCACTACATCCCCGAAGCCATGGTGCACAAGCCATGCGTCCAGTTGTTCAAAGAGCGAGTTGTCGCCCGCCGCATTATCGATTACCGTCGTAGCGAGATTGCAAAGCGAAGCCTCATCAGGTTGGCACGCAGACCGCGTATCAAAATCAGTGGGCTCCATACCACGATGAATGGCACGCTCGCGACGAACTGCTAAAGGAGCACTGATAACCAGAATTTCATCAGCCAGGCCAAAAGCATCCTCAAAACCAGTCGGGGCAGAAACCTCGACAACCGCAAAGGGATAACGGAGGGACGAAACCGTGCAGCAGACCGGATCAAGAATCCTCAGTGACAGTTGCTCGATAAGAACCGGATGAACGATGCCATTGAGCCGCGAAACTGTATCAGGAGAGGCGAAAGCTCGAGCAGCGAGGACATTGCGGCGAATACCGCCCTCCCCGTCCAGAATGTCCCAACCGAATTCTTCCGCGAGGGCATTGACGATATCGGAGCCTGGCACATACAGCGATTTGGCAAGCTCATCCAGATCGATAAGCATGGCCCCATGAGATTCGAGATAGCGGCAGGCAGTCGACTTACCCGAAGCAATATTGCCCAAGACAAAAACGGTAAACATCAAGTCCTCCCTAACGCCAATGGGAGTTATTATCGCGCAAATACAAAAGAAGGACTCAAAATACAGCCAAACAGTAAGACAAGCTAAATGAAGGCGAGTTCTTGTATTACAGGTCTCTATCATACGCAAAAAAGGGGGAGGCCGCGAGGCCTCCCCCTTCTCAGTTCCATGCACGGCTCGGTGCCGTCCACCGGTCAGCGGCGCCCTGGCCTCCCACGGGCC
>JAIJJM010000400.1 GCA_022728415.1 Collinsella sp.
ACCTACACACGCAAACGCTGCGCGCTCGTGCATGAGCTTGTCCACTGGAGACACGGAGACGACACCAGCAACGGGTGCAACGGCGGCAAGCCCGAACAACGCTGCCGGCGCGAGACCGCCATACTGCTCATCGATCCAGCCGAATACGCCTTGGCGGAACGCATGTATGACAGCAACCCTTACCAGATTGCCGCTGAACTCAACGTGACCGTCCAAGTCATAGAAGATTACAAGAACTGGCTACACGACAGCGTGGCCGCCTAGAAGAAAGAAGAAAACAATGGATTCGGCATCTCTCATTTTTGCGATTATCGTTCTGCTGATAGGACTCGGCATCAGCTACTTCGTCATCAAATGCGCGGTACGCAACGGCATCAACGAATCACTCCTGTTTGCCAACAAGGAACGTTGGGAAAAAGTGCGCAACGATTTCCCTGACCTAAAGCTCCCCGCATACGAGAACCGCCACAACGACAACCCCACATACGAGCCGGTGCAAAAATGAACGGTATAAGAAAATCAATGGCAGTAGTGACATCGGTGTTACTGCTCGGCTCTATTGCCGCCTGTGGCTCAAACAAGGAAACGGCGGCCAACGACAAAGCCGAGATCCAGTCGGAAGCTGAAGACGCCATCAAAGGACCGATTCCCAAAGCAGTCAGGAACCGTTAATCGATAACGGACTACACGGCGAATGCTCCGGCTCCGACCCAAGGCTCCAGTCGGTGAAAATCGATACCAGCTCATACAAGATTCGAGTCGAGATACCGAACAACAGTTCGATACAGGCGAGCGACTATTACGGGTACTACATCAATTTCACCAATGATTCTGGCAAGATGTGGCAGGCGGGTTTCAAGAATGTCGTCAACTCGAACGAGACCTCGGTATTCGTGTTCGACATGGGAACAAGCAAGCAGAACAATCTCGGGACATGGAATGATCTGGTGACTCTGCAGGACGGGACTTTCTACGCGATGCTGCCCAATCAGGATATTCGCGGCACCGGCATCAAATGGAACGCGACGCTATCCATCGATGGCCGGGATGTGGCGACATGTCCCGCTGATGGAAGCGATACAACCTTGAAATAAAAGAGTTGCCCTGCCGGCGTTGCAGCGCCAACAGGGCAAGTGAAGAATCCAGCTAGTTCAAGAAAGGAGGACGCTTCGCCCACTATCCTACACGGGGCGAAGCTATACCCGAAATGTCAATTTGCGGACTTGTGCTTGTCATCGCCTTTCGATGCCTTCCCGGATTTGAACGCCTCGATGATACGCGGCATAATGAAACCGACGCTTCCGGCGAAGCTGATGAACGCGGCCGGGTTCATGCCCAGAGCAAAGAACACCACGGCGCAGATGAACGCCGCAGCGGGAATCAAAGAGAATACGACGGCGGTGAATTTGTAGACCCAGTTCTCCGCTTTCCGGTCATCGGCATAGATTTCGACTACACGTTTCTGACTGTCGATTTCGGAATGCAAGGAATCCTCGGCCATACGAAGAATCCTGTCCGCCGCGCCGGGAAGAGTCTGTTCGTATTCGGCGAGTTCCTTGCTGGACGGCAAGGGGCAGGACGTCACCTCCATATGAGTCAGAGACTATCGGCGATCCATCGCCTTCCGGATCGAATCGCCGGTCAGATTCCAAGCCTTGGTCTGCAGTTCGAGAGACGTCATGATTTTCGGAGCCTCCGATTTTCGTGTCCTGCCCGTCAGTCCCGCTGTCACCTCCGCTTTGAATCCGCGAATCATCGCTTGCTTCGTTGATGTCCTCATGGCTCATCAGTCCTCCAAAATCACGTTATACGTTTTCCGGTTCCGAATTAAAGGCCCCTATGCCCTCCTCTTCGCGAGTCGTGCCGGACGGTTCATCATCGCGCGGTGCAGTCGCATCCATTTCTCATCCACGGCGTTGCGTGGCTTGCCGTCCTCGGGCGGCGCGTACGTCGGTATCCGTCATGGTCATGGCCGCCTCCTTTCGATTTTGGCGTAAGTGGATAAGCTTATGTGTTTTCCTGCCCCTTGTCAGATCCCATTAAAACACATCAAAACCGGAAAAACCCGTACAAGTGAGTGAAAATCATGGCGAACGTCACCAGATACAAGACCAGCAAAGGCGAAGTGCGCTATCGCGTCCGTTACCGCAAGCCAGACGGTACGCAAACCGACACGGGGGGAGTTCGCCGCAAGATAGATGCGGAGAACTGGGCGGCGAAACGGGTCACCGTGGCCAAGGCCGAAGGCACGTACATCGATCCCACTGCAGGGAAGATAACGGTGGGGGAGTTGGCACCGGCATGGTTGGCCAAGAAGAAGCTCAGCGCCAAGCCCAGCCATTACCGGAACCTCGAAGGAGCATGGGAGAAATGGGTGAAACCCGAATGGGGAAACACCCCGGTATCAGCGGTCACCCGCGAGGCCGCGCAACGATGGGTCACCGGAATCAGCCAGGGCAAGACCGCCAAAGATGAACAAGGCAACGAGATAGTGCTCGCAAAGCCTCGGAGCGCCAGCGTCGTCCTCCGCGCCCACGGCGTGCTCGCCGGAATTATTGGATGACGCGAAAGCCGACCGGCGTATCCCGGACAATCCCGCACGGGGCATCGAACTGCCACGCAAGCGCAGGAAAAAGCACGTGTACCTCACCGCCGAACAGCTTGACCGGCTGGCTGGCAGCGTCATGCCATGGAGACGAGACCTCGTGCTCGTGCTCGGACTGTGCGGCATGAGATGGGACGAGCTTATACCCCTGAAGGTGATGGACGTCGATCTCAAAAAGCACCGTATATATAGGAGTGAGCGCGCCGATGGTGGGCGGCGTCATCATACCTGACGGCGCCAAGACCTACAAGGCGCGCGCCGTCATGTACCTGGTCGTGCTGGACCCGATCATGCGCAGTCTGTGCGAGGGGCGCGAGCCCGGCGACCTGCTGTTCGAGCAGCCGGGACGCGAGGGCATGATGATACGCGAGTGGGGTAATGCGAGCCG
>JAIJJM010000401.1 GCA_022728415.1 Collinsella sp.
CTAAGGCCCACGGGTGGTCGGCATGCCTTTCCGCCTAAACCCGAAAAACCTTCGTGACTAAAACCTCAACTTCCTATTGAACAAAAACACGGTACGGCCTGACGTGCTCGATGAGCGCGAAGGGCTGTTCGCCGGACAACGCCGCCGCGGAGGGCTTCTTCGGACGCATGAAGACGGAATCCGTCTATCCCGAGCGTTGGGAGGAGCGTACCCGTGACGAGGTGCTCGTCCTGATCGACGATTACATCCGCTGGTACAACCACGAGCGCCTCAAGCAGTCGCTCGGTTGGATGAGTCCGGTAATACCGTCAGAGCCAAGGAATGGCTGCGTGATTATCTCCAAGAAAACGTCCGCAGCCCCTTATCCCGTAATATGGCGCTAGATTTAAAAAAGTAATCAAAATTCAACGTGAGTAATCAATTTGTTACTTCAAAAAGATTTTGTAAATGCGACAAAATCAACTTCCGGACATCTTAAAGAGGATGTCCGGAAGTTGGTTCGTTTGCTTGAAACTAGCATGTATTCGCCACTGACTTGTCTTTAATATGCTGGACGAGAGAACTATTTCATAGCATTTTACGAATTCCATGAGTTTTAACAGGTGATCATGTTTATTGAAGCGCTACGCCTCGATTGTTGAACTGGAATTTCTTCAGTTCAACAATCGAGGCGTAGCCATTTTTAGAGAGCAAATTTATCCATGATTATAATTCCGGATGCATTTGTCTCAGACAAAGACAGGGCAAACTATCTTGTTGTACATGTATTTACCTAGCGTTTCAGCACGTTTTCGCACAGACCCGTTGTCGAAATCTTCATGTGTAGATAAAAATTCTTTCATCCACACATATTTTGATTCTCGATACTTCAACATTTTTTCCGGAAGCTCAGCACTCCCAACATCTTTATTGATGGATCCTTCTAACGCGATAAGATTACCAACACTCAGTCGGGCATCACAAGATGAAGATTCTGGAATCAGATGTTCAACCGATAAATCATCTAGAAAAGTATCATGTCCTTGCTTTACGGCAGCAATTTTGTTAATCACGTATTTTGTGGTCATTATCTTATTGGAATTAATGCCCCTCTTCTTCGAATACGTTAACTCGCAAAATCCACTTACGAATGAAGTCTCATCAGGAAGCCACCCATGCAACGTTTCCTGTAAACCCTTTAAGGTATCTTTAACGCCACTTTTATCAGTCTGTTTACGTAATTTAATTGCAAATTTTGAATAACCAGGCTCGAATTTATTCGATTGCATATGGCAAACGCTATTATACGCAAAATGGAATAATTCCATCATCTGCATGCAAGAAAGAAGATCCTTGGCGCCGATCAAATTACGCTTCTTAACACTAAGCAATGCCAGAGTTGCAATTCTAGCTTGAGTCACACCAAACCACTCATCCAGGTGCTGCATATATTCAATTAGGGGATAATACTCTTTCCGGTTTCCAAAATCGCTTTTCTGCGGATTCATTATCACCGAGTAAAGGTGCGCCTCGTCCACAAGTTCCTTAAGAAAAGCAAGACTTTCATCTTTGCCCTTAGGACCAATGTCAATAAACGACTGATACAGATCATCGAATTTGACCCTCTTATACTTTGAAAGCCAATAATGACGATAGAATGTACCGAAACCGGCACAATTCGATCTACCAGTAAGTTCCGCCTTTGCTTTTCCCCAAAGCTCTTCTGCCTTATCCGCCGCCGAATCTACAGGAAGAGCTTCAAATAACTTATTCTTAATCAAATCCACACTAGCAAGATGAACACCTTTCCCGTTAAGGATTTCAAAAATCATATTTGCATCTTGACGATCCTTAGTGGTGATCAATACCACTTGCGTAGACAGAACTTCATCACGAATAGCCTTAAGAATCTCTATATCTTCATAACCATTAATGATAGATTCATCTATGCCCTTAATCCTGCAAATACTTTTCTTAAGGTTCTCACCACTTAATAGTTTCTTAAAATTGTCATATGCTTTTTTAATGGCCTCATCTTCCTCGCTCTCAGGGTTACTAATAAGTGCCTCACGTTTCGCCACAGGAGCTTGAACATAATTTTGGAAAAACGGGTAGCTAGTCTTTGTCGTAAGAACAGGAAAAGGATCACCATCATTATCCGTATCAAGCACATACTCGAATACTTTGGCAGACATAGACGGATTAATATCGTGCATTCGAGCGGCTAAAGCAGACAAAAGAATCGTAATAGTCGTCATTCTCTGCTGGCCATCAACAATCTCTAATTGATTTCCGCCATCTGTGCCATGCATCGTGCCGAGAAAAAGCAATGTGCCCATAAAATATGGGAGCTTACGCGGTACTGTTCCTTCAGAGGAAAAATCCAATCTTGAAACAATATCCTTGAAAAATTCCATAGTCACATGGTCGTCCCAACAATATTCACGTTGAAAACGAGGCACCATCAAATGTTTCTTTGCACTCAAAATACTTTGGATATTCAGCTGTTCAGGAGTAAAATCCAATGCTATTCCCCTCTCTAGATGATTGTTTTAAATCACAGCACTCAACTATCTCATTTATTTTAGTACTTATGAAGGACCTTTCAGATACAAGCATAGCTCAATTCTTTTGGTAGTGCGCAATCTTTCGGGCACTACCCCAGTCCCGACACGCAGATTTATTTGACGAAAGACACAACGAGAACAGGAACGGCAGGATCCGCCGATACCTGCCCAAGAAAACCAGCTTTGACCGACTGACCCAGGCCGAGCTCGACGCGATCGTCGGGGAAGTCAACGACACCCCGATGAAGCTCCTCGGCTACAAGACACCCAACGAGGTATGGGACGAGGAGATTGCCAAACTACAATCAAAGACGACCGATCCGGAAACGGGTGTTGCACTTACAAATTGAATCCGGGCTCACCAATTTTTGTAATACTTTTTGCTAGACTGGCTGGTGTATTCATGGCTCCAGCGTCAACTTTACTGCTGTCACTAGCAATTGAATT
>JAIJJM010000402.1 GCA_022728415.1 Collinsella sp.
CTGGTGGACGAATGGGAGAACGCCGGCAACCCGGCAGCCCTCGACGCCGCGCCGCCGCAGGGAATCGACGAGGTCGTGGCGGACCGCCGCGGCTGTACGCTGTTGGTGCGCAACGCGCTCTTCCGCCGCGTGACCCTTGCTGCCCGCGGGCACGTTCGCGATCTGGGCGAGCTCGACGACGACTGGGGCATGAGCGAGATCCGCTGGAAAAAAGCACTCGACGCTTACCACGAGCAGCACGAGGAAATCCTCACCGACGGAGATGCCCGCAGCGCCGCGATGTTTTCCATCGACGAGTCCGACGAAAAGACCGCACACGTATGGCACGTGCACCAGATCTTTGCCGACGAGGATGGCGACCACGATTTTGGCATCATGGGCGATGTCGATCTGGACGCCACGCAAGACGGTGGCGAGGTCATCTTCAAAAACTACCGCGTCGGCTTTATCGAGGACCTGCTCGAGGACTAGTCCCATGCAAAGCGCAGCGACCGGCTCGTCTACACACGAAAACAGCTAGCGCCGGGGGCATTAAGGTGCCCCCGGCGCTAAACATGACAAAATAAACTTGTGGACTTTTATCACATGCGGCCGCAGTAGGCATCGCGGGCGATGTTGACCAAGTCCTGCTTGGATACGGCACGTGGGTTGGACGGCGTACAGCGGTCGTGCTGGGCTGCCTCGGCGATGCCGGAGAGCTCGGTCTCGAACGCCGCCGACTCAAACTGCGGAAGGTCGGACAGGGTATTCTCGACACCCAGGCACTCGCGTAGCTCAAGCACGCGGGCAAGAAGCTCGTCGGCATCGGCCATACCCAAATCGTGAGCTAGGCGGTCATACGGCTCGCGATATTTGGGCTCGCTCATATGGAACCGCATCACATAGGGCAGCAAGATGGCGTTCAAGCGGCCGTGGGCCACATGGAAGCGTCCGCCCAGAGCATGTGCCAGCGAATGGTTAATGCCCAGGCCGGCGTTGGCGAAGGCGATACCTGCCGAGCAAGAGGCCTCGATCATGCGCGTACGGCTGCGCATGGCAAGACCGTCGCGATAGACCACCGGCAGGTCCTCAAACACAGTGGAGGCAGCCTTTACGGCGAGTGCATCGGTAAACGGCGTGGCGGCGTTAGAGACATAGGCCTCGATGGCGTGTGTCAGTACGTCAAGACCGGTATCGGCCGTGATCTTTGCCGGCACGGTCTTGGTGAAATCGGCCTCGAGCAGGGCGCCGTCGGGGACCAGGAAATCGTCGATCAGCACAACCTTGTTCTCGCCACGCGTGATGACGGCAAAGTTGGTAACTTCCGAACCCGTACCTGCCGTGGTAGGAATGGCCAGGAAATACGGCTTGTCCATTCCATGCTCGTGGGCGAAGTACAAAATAGCCTTCGTGGCATCGATGCACGAACCGCCGCCAAAGGCGATGACCATATCCGGCTGAACGCGCTCCACCACAGCGACGGCTGCGTCAACGAGCTCCTGGCTCGGGTCGGGCTTAACGTCGGAATACGTCTGATAGCGTGCGCCCGCGGGCAGGTGCTGAGCCATCTTGGCGACCATGCCCGAGGACTCCAAAAAGCCATCGGTGATAATCAACACGTTGCGATAGGTCAGGCCCTCAAGATGATTGATGGCCTGCGACCCAAAAAACAATTCGGTCGTGAGCTTAAAGCCCTGCATGAGAGCCCCTTTCGATTTTTACATGGGAGTCGTCGCGTCGTTACCGCTCAACGGGCAAAAGAACCTCGGCGACAAAAAGATCTTGATTGTAAGTGGTCCAGTAGTCGGTCACAAAGCGCTCGAACACGCCATCGGCCGGCTTAAAACCGTTTGCGAGCGCATAATCGCGCACGCGTCGATGAGCCTCGCCGATATTCTCGAACGGACCCGTATGATACGTGGAGAGATACATGCCGCTTTTCACCGTCATGCGATTCTCCTCGGCAATGGGACGCAGCGCATGCTGCACGACCGTGACCTCGGAATGCTTCTGGGCGTGGTCGGGTTCGCAGCACGCATCGAAGCTGCTGTGATGCAAGATCACGGGGCCAGTGATCACGTTATCGTGCTCCTCGACAAACGAGGTGAAATCGAGGTTGATGATCGCATCGGCATAGTTGCCCCAGAAGTGATACGGCATGGACAAAAACTCCTGGCCGGAGAAGTACTTGAGGCTGACGTCCTTTGGCTTGACCGAAAGGACAAAATTGGCCTCGTCGATAAGCCCCATCCAATCCCGAATGGTATGGCGGCACTCCTCAAGACGGGTCATCTCGCGCGTGCAGGCATCGGCATGAGTACCAAGCATTCCCTTGATCTTGTCAAAGCTCTGCGCCTCAAACAATTCGGAGACCTCGTCGAGCGAGAAACCCATCATCTTGAGATAGTTGATGATGGGAATGCGCAAAATCGTCTCGAGCGAGTAATAGCGGTATTTATTATCCCCTATGCAATCGGGCTGGAGAAGATTGAGCTTGTCGTAATGGCGCAGCGTACGAGACGTGATACCGCACAGCTGGCTTGCCTCGCCAATACCCAAAAGCTGACCGTTGTGCAGCTCGTCATCGCTCACATGAGTCATCTTTACGCCTCCAGAACACGTTGAATGAGTACGGCATTCACATAGGTATCCAAAATAGGATTCACGTGGTCGCTCAGCTGGCGCTGCAACCCGTCACGCAAACACGTGAGTGTAGACAGCGAATAGCTTTGAATCTCACAGACATAATAACCAATCGAAGAGATGAGTTTTGGCTGCGTTATCGATCCCCTCACATGCTGCGCCGTCGCGGGAAGCTCGCACTGTGCGATATCGAGCATGCTTCGCAGCGTACCCTCTATCTCGTCGAGCACGCAGCACTTAACCGGCGAAGGAGCCTCCAGACGTCCCGACCAATCGCGCGCAAACGCCACAGGATCGGTCGCCTCCATCATGCGTGCGTACTTCTCGCGAATCACATTGCGGCCCGCCGCATCGGCAGCCAC
>JAIJJM010000403.1 GCA_022728415.1 Collinsella sp.
ACGATGGTCTGGCCTTCCAGAGTTGGGGTTGTAGAAAATTGCATGATCGATCTCCTTGTTTGTTAAGCCTTCGATCTCTAAAGCATTATCGGACTGATATGCCATGTTGGGAAGAAGGTTTTGATCAGTTTAGGAAATCATCTCATTGTGTCAAAAACAGGTACATAAGCCTGTACAATTATCCGTTGCATAACCCGATATTAGTTTTATTATGGAGCACCGCTTACCTGTCGTATTATGTAGTACCAGCAACATTAATGAGTGGGAAGAGTCAACTTATATTGTAAATGATTCCTAAAGTCTTCCCCATCTTGCGCCTGAGGTATATATCTCTGGATTGCTTTTTGGTCAGCCGCCGCAAAACAAGAAAGTAATAAGATCTCAATGCTTTTGTCATTAATATAAGCGAAGATCATTCTTGCAAATTCGTATATAAACGCCCGGTCCTGAGCGCTTAATAGTTTAATACAATATTTATTTTTAAGAGAATAAAGTATTTCAAGGAAAGCATCCGCAGCAACCTTCACGTTATTACCGGCGATCATATTATATATATCTCTTGCACAGATAGAGTACAGAGATAGTAAACAGCCATACAAATAATCATTTATTAATTCTTTTGTCCATTTTACTGGCAACCATGGTTTTATCTTGACACCATGCATACTACAGTCATGAAAAAGACATTTGCTGAAATTAACTCTTATCATATCAACATTAAAAAAATGGCAATTAATAAATTTTAAAGAATGAGTATTCACATTGTTAATTTTAACAGTTCTAAACGAAACGTTTTTGAATACATTGTTTACTATATTGCTATTTGTTATTTTAACATCACCTAAACTGCCGTTTTCAAAACAACATTTTTTCAATATGCTTTCATTCACAACAGTGTGTGATAAATAGGATTACTTATGTTTTGCTTTATTAATGCCACGTCATTAAAATGACTATATTTAATAAAGCAACCATCATTGAGTAGTGTTTTAAGATTGACTAAATTAGTTGCATCTTCACGTACCATCGTGGCAACTGGAACAGGCAACGACATGAAAACTTCTTCATTCACCATCAAGTGGATCATGCATTGCGTTCCCTTTGTCATATCCACACTTACGCTACAAATATCGTTGTAATGCGAAGAGTGCATTTCAGGAAACAAATTAAACACGGTATCTTGAAAGGCACTAAATCGTGTTAATAAATCCTGATAATGAACAGGTTTTGTTTCAAAATTATCATCAGCAAATCCAAGCACTATTGCATGCTCTACATCTAACGCAGTTTCAAATGACTCTTCTTCTGTAAAATCATTATTTAAAACCTCACCTGACGTATTATCACTGTCATAAAAAGTGCTCATCAATGCGATATTGTTTGTTACAGCGTCTTTTGCGATATTCTCACTAATTGCATATCGCCTGCTATAATCATAAAAATGAATAAACGCATCCTTTATAAAGGATATATATTGCTCTTTGTTAAAGTCAATACGACTGTATAATTTTTCAAAAATCACATTCGCAATCTTACTACCCATAGTATGCCTGTATAATAATGGGTGCGATTCAATCGTAAAATACTTGTCTAATTGATGTTGTAATTTATTCTCATAGTCCAGTGGGAAAAGAAATTTTTGTCTTTCAAGTTTCCCATTCGATATATTACGTATTCCAATGGTAATTCTTTCATTACCCACTTTTATTTCAACTTCGTTATCTTCTGATTTGCCAAGATATTTTTTAACATCAATCTCGAAAGCATTACTAAAAAACATATTAAATTGATAATTCGCTGATGGAATATTTTCCGCTAGCAACTCATCATTTTTTATGAGATCACTATCAGCATTTATTGCTAATATCAGATGCAAGTAGATGGTGTCCCATGTAGACAACTCACCCTTACGACTGGAATTTAATATCGCGAAAAATTCCCTCAGTGAATCGAGGAAATTATCACTTTGATTCAGTTGTGTGCCTGGAAATGATGATGCTTGATCAGATATATTGTTTATCATATTAAAAATCACCCAAGGGAAAAGATATTCCACTGAACTCCTCGTGCTTTATTATTATAAAAGCACAACGCATTTATACTCATATTAATTAACGAAATACTGATACAGTTTGATTTATTCTTCACTCAAACTCATTAGCTTAAATTCTTTACCCACAACTGTAGCATATATAATATTATCAAAAGTCAAAGTTGGGACTATCAAATTTCGCTCATTTTCAAAAATACAATGTAATTTTAGCAATCATCTTAATCGCAGGATCTCTTATTGCATGTGAAAAATTCTGTAATGATTAGACAATAACCGCGTTCATTTATCACGCGTTATAAATGTGAAACTGGCTTCTTGCAGATGCTCTTAACCTCTACAGGAGGATTTATCCCGCCATTTCAGAACTATCATATTTACCTTAAATGATCATTTCAGCCATATAACACGCTCAACCTCACAAATGGTTTACACTGTCTATTGTTTGGGTAATTTAAGTAAGTCAGCTACGAGCAACCTTGAGTGGGTAGCCAGCAATGGACTCAAACCCAATCAGGTGTTCAGATTGTTTCAGAATTGTATTAAAAACAATGTATTAAATAATCTGATAACGTTTGGTCGTAGTGTGACGCAGACAGCAAGCTAATAAGGAAATGATTATGCGCTACCGTTCACTATCTCTACTTATTCCATGTGCACTGCTGCTGAGTGCCTGTACCACCGTCACGCCAGCTTATAAAGATAACGGCCCCCGCACCGGTTCCTGTGTCCAGGGTGGCCCTGACAGCGTGGCTCAACAATTCTATGACTACCGCATTCAACATCGCAGCAATGACATTACCGCCCTGCGCCCCTATTTGAGTGACAAACTGGCAACCCTACTTAGCGATGCCAGCCGCGATAATAGTCATCGTGAATTGTTAAGCAGCGATCCGTTCTCCAGTCGAACCACCTTGCCAGA
>JAIJJM010000404.1 GCA_022728415.1 Collinsella sp.
CATTTTTATCAGTAAAGACTGTATCTCCGCCGATAATAACAGTGCTCTGGTTAACGGCCCTGATATTCCCGTTCATAAATGCATTACGGGACAGACTGAAGTCCGCATTATTAAGATTCAGATTGTTGAGTGAGAACTCCCTGTTCTCCCAGTCACTCTGCGATGCAGAAACAGTTTGCCCTGCATGAATAACCGGGTGTCCCTGGAAGATAAGAGCACCGTCCTGTTTTGACATATCTCCTGATATACTGACAGAGCCATCAAGCGTTAAAATATCATTGCCTGCCAGTTTGGGTATTTCCACACTGGTATTACCGGTTATTTTTCCATGATATATATATGATAAAAGATCGCTTTCCTGCATTTTCATCTGTGTATATAACCCAATTGCTTTTTCTTTATTCTTACCCAGCCTTTGCCATTCGCTCTGATTATTCAGCGCGCCAAACAAAGCGCTGCCATATCGGTTACTTTTCAACAGATAATAATTTCCGTCAAAGGTCGTATAATACAGATCACCTGGTTTGCCTGTCCCCCCCATTATATTTATATTATTAACAACCACATTTATTTCTTCTGCTTTCAGAGGAGATAACGAAAGTGTGACTATGGATTTATCTGTCTGATTATCGTTGCTGATTTCAGCACCATAATCTGCAGCCTGAAGACGGGAAAAGGTAAAATCATACCCATTTAAATCCAGTTTCCCACCCCGATATCCCCAACTGATATTATCTGCATCTACCTGGTTTGCCCCGTTAAGTTTAACTGTTGCCCGACCACTGGCTATATTGATATGGCTAAACGCCTGTTGTTTCTGGTTTGCATCTGGCTGTTGCTCAAGAACAACAACGCCGTCCCCAACTTTAAGGCCACCTTTATTCTCACCATGACCATTAACAGTTAATGTCCCGGAACCAACTTTATGCAGATAATCACCGGCAATGCCATTAACTCCCCATTTGACATTTGCCTCGTCACCGACAATAATTCCGGCACCAGTCCATGTACTGTTATTATTTGTCAGTACAGTGTAGTCTTTATCAAACTGAAGATATCCGGCTCCCTGCTCCACACTGGATACCAGTTCGATTTTCCCTTCATTACCTGAGAACACAAGATTGTTCCCGGTATTTGCATTTCCGTTTACACTACCAGTCATGGAAAAAATCTTCTCTCCCTGACTGAGAGTACCTGTACCTCTGGAACGATCAAATTCCCAGCGTAAGATATTCTCCTCCGGAGAAGCAACAATAATTGGTTTAAGGTCATCCTGTAATTTTTGACTGATAAAGTCATGAGGTATCAGGAGCCAGTCATTTCGTGCACCTTTTACTCCATAATTATGCAGAGTAACTCCAGTTAATACCCATTTTTTGTCAATGTTATCCCAGGCATATAACGGCGAACCACTGTCTCCAATCTGTCCATAACTGGCAAGAGGTCCCTGGTTTTTATCAAAGGTATTTCCCGGGTTTGCTGAAATCATCTTCATACCGTTATAGTGAGTATAATAAGGTTTTCCCACTGTTCCGCCGGTCAGATAAGCCTTGTCTGGAGTGTAAGCCTGCAGTAGTTTATCTGTGCCATTTGCATAACGGATATATTGAGAGCCAACGCCCGCACGGTAAAAAGCCGTATAACGGTTATTATTAAATTTATCCTTTCCCTGTATATCTGCGGGAATTACTTCTGTAACAAGCTTATTTAATCGTGGGGCAGAAAAATCTATACCAGCAAGATTATTATCAACTATTTTATATATCTGGTCATAACCAAAAGTTGCTGATGAAACACTTTGTAAACCACTATGTTTAGCCGATACAACATAACCAGGATGAATCAATGTGGTATGACCATCACGAGAAAGACTGGAAAAATCAAGCATGGGAACATCAAGAACCCCAACTTTATTTCCATTGTTGTCGTTTATTTCAATTCCTGTCACTCCGGGGGTAAACACACCTTTATTTTCAGCAAAGTCACGAAAAGTCTGATATGGTATTTCTGCGCTGACCGTTGATGCTTTACCCGGTAAAGCAGAAAGAGTCACTGATAATACCAGGGAAACCGTCATTAATCTTCTGCCGGTTTTTCCTGTGACCTTCTTACTTAATTCTGACACAGCTATAAGCCCACCAGTAAGGGAGCTATATTTAAGCGCGTATATTTTATTCATATAATTCCCGCTATATAATTACATGGTATTAAAATGTATTGTCTATCCGGAAAGAGTGAGTGCTGGGCACTCACTCTGAATCTATTTTAAATGGCATCAGAAATACCTGTCCACACTTAAGATTTTTCCTGCGAAAAACAAACGTTAACATATTTTATGTATTTCGCATGGTGATGATTTATACACCTGCACTGAATTTTTCTGTATCTCCAGAGCTGAATCGATAAACAGAAGTGGTAATAATGAAAGTTAATCACATAAAAAAGAGGTTACCGCCTTATAATGATAAGAGTTCATTATCCATTCCATCCAGACAAAACCTGCCTGTGTATAAAAATAAGAACCATGTCACAAAAACATTACATTCCAGCAAGTTATGACAGAATTACTGAAAACCGTTATCTGTAGTTATTGTAGTTTCTGATATATGCTCATCCACCCGGAAATACGACATGGTCCTGACTGGCGTTCACTTCAAAGTGTAATTTATTATTCACACACTGAATAGACTAGCCCCCAGAATCTCCAGACAACCAATATCACTTAAATAAGTGATAGTCTTAATACTAGTTTTTAGACTAGTCATTGGAGAACAGATGATTGATGTCTTAGGACCGGAGAAACGCAGACGGCGTACTACACAGGAAAAGATCGCTATTGTTCAGCAGAGCTTTGAACCGGGAATGACGGTCTCCCTTGTTGCCCGGCAACACGGTGTGGCAGCCAGCCAGTTATTTCTCTGGCGCAAGCAATACCAGGAGGGAAGTCTT
>JAIJJM010000405.1 GCA_022728415.1 Collinsella sp.
ACCAAGACCAACCGCAAGCGCCTTAAGAACGCCATCTACGGCGGCAGCAAGCTGCTGTATGCGCAGGTGCTCAAGGAGGACCGCGACATCGCGCTGGTCTCGAGCGACTACCGCCTGATGAACTTCAACACGTCGCTGCTCAAGACCAAGACGACCACCAACACGCAGGGCGTCCAGGCCTTTACCGCCAAGAAGGGCCGCTCGGTCACCACCGTCGGCACGACCGAGGAGATTCTTGGCGCCGGCGTCTCGGCCGAGAAGTTCACCGCGCAGAGCCTGCCCTCCGCCGGTGCCCTCATGAAGGAAAACGATATGCCGAGTTTGTTTGACTAGGACGACGGCAGAACCGCCATAAGCTCTCAAAACGTTGGGGCCCGGAGCGCAGTAAATGCTGCGCTCCGGGCCCCGCTCGTTGCAACGTAGTCGGAATAATAGAACTCCCCGTTTTTCACTCCTGCAATCCCACGGCACAAGGTATGTAAAGCCATTAGCAAAACTTGCAAAAGTTAGCAAAAGTTGCAAAAATTAGCAAAACTTGCAAAGGAGCTACCATGGAGTACAGCAAGAACCCCTTTACCCCGACGTTCGGAAGCGTCCCTCCTTTTCTAGCGGGTCGCGAGCATATCCTGCGTGACATCAACCGTGGCTTTATCAATGGCCCGGGAGATCCCAACCTGTCGACTATTTTTACGGGCGCAAGGGGAACGGGCAAGACGGCGCTTCTCTCGCTCCTTTCAGAAACGGCGCTTGAACACGACTGGATCGCAGCAAATGTCTCCGCCATGCCAGGCATGCTCGAAGATATTATCGAGCGAACCAAAGAAGCCGCAGATAGCTACCTCTCACAGCCTCTTGCGCGCATAAACGGCGTTCAAATTGGTCCAGTGGGCATCGATTGGACATATGCTCAAGAGGCCCAGGGCAACTGGCGCACACGTATGAACAGTATTTTCAGGCAGCTCGAGAAACATGACATCGGGCTTCTCATCACCATCGATGAAGTCACGGTCGATCTTGATGAAATGCTCCAATTCGCCTCTGTCTACCAACATTTTGTACGAGAGGGCAAAAAGGTAGCCCTTCTCATGGCGGGGCTACCCTACAAAGTATCGGCGCTGCTGCGCAACGATTCCGTTTCGTTCCTCAGGCGCTCCCAGTATCATCAGCTGGGACGAATCACCGATGTTGAGATTGCAAATGCCTTCCGCAAAACCATTGAGGCTGGAGGACGCTCAATCACGCCAGAAGCGCTCGAGGATGCTGTGAAGGCCGTCGACGGATTCCCCTACATGATGCAGCTCGTCGGATATCGCACTTGGGATGTTTCGGAGAACTCGCCCCAAATCAGCACATCCGATGTCCAGCAGGGTTCCCTGCTCGCACGCATGGAGCTGCGCGATCGCATTCTCGAAACGACCTATCGAGAGCTTTCCGATAAAGACATTGAGTTTCTGCTCGCGATGTTACCTGATTCTGGACCCAGCAGGGTCTCGGAGATAGCCAAGCGTATGGGCGTCGCCAGCAACTACGCAAGCCAGTACAAGCGCCGCCTCCTCGAGGACGGCGTTATCGGGGAACGTGGACGTGGTCTCGTCGGCTTCGACATCCCCGCGTTCAGGGAATTCTTGAACGAGAAGGCGCTTTAGCACACCGGAATTGTCCGCTGGAGCATCATTGCATGGCAATCAGCACTCCTCTTGGTAAGGGCGGCACGCATTTCCGCTAGCGCTGATTGCCATACGCTCTTCTTGTCCTTAGGCCAGCTTGCGAGCGAGCTCGCACACCTCTTTCAACTTGGGCGAGGATGCCATGCTGTCGCGCTCGGTCATGCCGCTAATGGTGACAATGCCCTGGTCCTCCCACTTGCAGTACGCGCAGGCTGACTTGTACATAGCGATCGCCGCATCATAGACGCCCTCGCTGTGGCTATCGAGCAAAAGGGCCGTCTTGGTGAACGGGAATCCCGTGGCACCGAAGGCGTACAGACGGTCGATGGCGGCCTTTTCCTGCGCGGTGATATCGAACCAGTAGATAGGCGAAGCGAAGACAACCATATCGGCGCCTTTCAGCGACTCAATCACGTCGGCCATGTCATCCTTCTGCACACAGGTGCCCTCATGGGTAAAGCAGTACTGGCATCCCAAGCAGCCGGCGATCTTCTTGCTGGCAACGCGGATGACCTCAACCGTATTGCCGCCCTCACACGCGGTCTCGGCAAACGCCTCGACCATGGCGTCGGTATTGGCGCCCTTACGCGGGCTGCCGCTCAATACAACGATTTTCTTAAGAATCCCCCTCCTTCATGCCGCAGGCGCGCAGCATGTTTTTTTGTAACCAAAACGAATGGAGTTAATCAATCGCCTCGTTTCAGCTACTCCCACTCTTTAGAAGGATCGTCGCTGGAGACTTGGCATTAAATCAAGGCACGCCTTATTTCAGATGCTCCCCAAAGAACGCTTTCAGCTTTTCAAACGGAATGACATCCATCTGATCGTAAAGGTCGGTGTGGCTGGCTCCGGGGATAATGAGTAGCTCCTTGTTGTCTCCGGTCAACTTGCCGTACGCGGTTTCGCTGAAATAGCGGGAGTGCGCCTTCTCGCCGTGCACCAGCAGCACGGCAGAGCGAATCCCACCGGCATACTGCAAAATCGGCATGTTCATAAACGACAGCGAGGACGTCACATTCCAGCCGCCGTTGGAGTTCAAGCTGCGGGGATGGTAGCCACGCGGAGTCTTGTAGTAGGCGTAATAGTCCCTCACGAACTGCGGTGCGTCCTCCGGCAGCGGATCGACCACGCCGCCCGCCAGCATCGGTTGTGGAAGGCCACCTTGCTGTGCTCGACCTTGTCGCTTTTGGGGAACACCTTGTCCCATTCTTGCGTCAGATTCAACTGCTCCATGCTTAAGCCTCCCTGCTAGTCGCTTTAAGGTAT
>JAIJJM010000406.1 GCA_022728415.1 Collinsella sp.
TCGAGCTGAACGGCTATAAGCTCGTCGTTGCTGAGCTTCAGGGCCTTGAGGCTGCCGACCTGCGCAACGTGTGGGATACCGTGCACCAGAAGGTCGCCGGCCCTGTCGCCTGCGTCGTCGCCAGCGTGACCGAGAAGGGCACTCCGGCCCTGCTTGCCGCCGGCTCCGATGACGCCGTGAAGGCCGGTTTCCACGCCGGTAACGTGATCAAGCAGATCGCGGGCCTGGTCGACGGTCGCGGTGGCGGCCGTCCCAACATGGCCCAGGCCGGTGGCAAGAATGCTGCCGGTATCGCCGATGCCCTCGCGGCCGCCAAGACCGCGCTTGGCGCCTAAGAACCTAGGTTGTCGCTGTGGTCGCGCTTGCACTGGACATAGGGGAGACCAGGATCGGCATTGCCGTCTCGAGCCGTGATGGCAAGATGGCGATGCCCGTCAAGGTGCTTCCGGCTGCCGAGGTCACCGCTATGGCCAAGACGTTCCGTTACCTAGTCGAGGACTATGAGCCCGATATCCTGGTAAGCGGACGTCCCTTGACCATGGCCGGTGAGCCCGGTCCCCAGGCCGAGCGCGTCGCCGCCGTGGCCCAAAAGATTGCCGACGAGCTCGAACTTCCGCTGGAGTTTGAGGACGAGCGTCTGTCCTCGCAAGAGGCCAAGCGCATCCTGCGAGAGCAGGGACTCAACGAAAAGCAGATGAGGGGCAAGATCGACATGATCGCCGCCAGCCTGTTCTTGCAGACATGGCTCGATCGTAAAAACGAGGAGGTTCAGCATGCCTAGCGCTTCCGATCCGCGCCAGCAGAATCGTACGCGGCAGCCCGCGCCGCGCCCCGCTCAGCCTGGCCAGCGCCCGGCGCAGCCGATGCAGCGTTCGGCTCAGCCTACTCAGCGTGCTGCTCAGCAGCCCGCCGCTCGTCCCTCGCAGCCCGCTGGCGGTGTTCGTTTTAAGCAGCAGGCTCCTGCCCAGCGCACGCAGGGGCAGGCCCGGCAATCACGCTCACACGCACATCATGCTCATGGCTCGCACGGCGTTGCTCCGGCTATGCGCTCGAGCTATAAAACGCACGCCCGCCGTGGTGCCCAAAAGAAAAGCTCTCCGGTGCCCATGATGATCGGTGGCGTCGCCGCCGTGCTTGCGCTTGTCGCGATCGTTTTCTTTGTCGTGCCAGCCGTCAAAGGCTTCTTTGCCGGTGAGCATGCGAATGTCGCTGCTGGTCAGCAAGTTACTATCACGATTCCCGATGGTGCCTCGGGTGACGCCATCGCTTCGATTCTCTCCGAGAACCATATCGTCGAAAATCCCAAGGATTATTACGCGGCGGTCAAAAAGCTCAACGCCGATATGTCGCTTAAACCGGGTAAGTATTCGTTCACCACGCTCATGGACGCGACCAAGGTCGTTCAGCAGCTCATGGAAGGCCCCAATGCGGGCTCCGATGCGTTGACTATCCCTGAGGGCCTGACGGTTGACCAGGTCGCCGACCGTGTGGCCAAGGCGTACGACAGCATTTCGAAGGAGGACTTCCTTAACCAAGCTAAGGCGAGCAATTATGTGAATGATTACGCTTTCCTTAAAGACGCTGCAAACGATTCGCTCGAGGGCTTCCTATTCCCCAAGACCTATTCGTTGGGTAAGGACCCGTCTGCCGATGATGTGATTCGCGCCATGCTTGACCAGTTTCACGCCGAGTATAAGTCGCTTAACTTTGCCAGCTGCGAGGCCAAGATCAAGGAGCGCTATGGCGTAGAGATGTCCGATTACGACATCGTTAACCTTGCCTCGATCGTCGAGCGCGAGGGCCTCAACGCCGATCAGCGCGCGCATGTGGCATCGGTTTTCTATAACCGTCTGGCGGGCAAGCTCGATGGTCTGCGCTACCTCAATAGCGATGCGACCATGATGTATGTCACTGGCGGCGAGGTTACCGCCGACGACCTGCAGAGCGATAGCCCGTACAACACCTATAAGCACGAGGGCCTGCCGCCCACGCCCATCTGCTCTCCGTCGCTCGAGGCGCTCAAGGCCACCCTTGAGCCGACCGACTCCGATGACCTGTATTTCTACATTACACAGGACAAGGAGTATTTCTCGAAGACCTACGAAGAACACCAACAGTCTTGGAATTGATCATGAGGATTTTTAGCCCCAAACGATATGTTGCCTCAGTCGACCGCATCGACCTCGATACCCTGTGGGCCGACGGCAAGCGCGCCATTCTACTCGACCGCGACAACACCCTGGTGCCGCGCGATACCGAGCGGGTTCCCGCTGCGGTTTCTGCTTGGCTCGAAGCCGCCCATGCCAAGGGCTTTAAGCTGTGTATGGTGTCCAATAACTGGCATCGCGATCAGGTCATGGCATCGGCGCGCGAGTTGGGGCTTGAGGCCATCAGCCACGCCATGAAGCCGGCGCCTTTTGCCCTCAAAGCGGGCCTTAAGCGCCTGGGTGCCACGGCTAACGAGGCCGTACTGATCGGCGATCAGCTTTACACGGACGTGTGGAGCGGTAACTTTGCCGGCGTTGACACTATTCTTGTCAAGCCGCAGGCAACCCAGGACCTGTGGTACACGCAGATCTTCCGTGTTTTTGAGCGCCGGGCCCTGCGCGACCTTCCCTGCGAGGAATAGGTTTCGCCATGTCTCAGCACATCAAACACGGCTGCGACCATATCTTCTTTATCGGCTTTTTGGGCGCGGGCAAGTCGACGCTGGCGCGCAACGTGGGCACTATGTTCAAGCGTCGATTCATCGATACCGATCGTTTGGTTGTGCGTCGATGCGGCAAATCCGTGACCGAGATTTTTGAGACGGAGGGCGAGGATCGTTTTCGCGAGCTCGAGACCTCGGCGCTCCGTTCGCTCCAAAGGGAGCGCAGTCTGCTGGTATCGTGCGGAGGTGGCATCGTCGAGACGCCGGTGAACATTGAAC
>JAIJJM010000008.1 GCA_022728415.1 Collinsella sp.
GGCACCATGCAACAGACGCAAGTTAGGCTAAGCCTTATACCCCTGTAAGTTTTTTACAGGGGTTTTTTGTGCACAGAAAACCCCCAGCTAGGCTGGGGGGGGCCGGAAAGCTTTCAGCTTTGAGCCAGTTATTAAAACTCTGAACCGGTTCCTGGCACGAATATCATTCCCGGCCTGCGCTTTGATTATCTCAGCGACTCCGGCGGGAACTTCAGCCGCAGTCTGAATCTTTCGCAGGAATTGGGCGATTATTTCAAAGTCAAAGCAGGGGTTGCCCGAACCTTTAAAGCCCCAAACTGTACTGACCCCAAAAAGTTGGACAGTTAAACACGAGGCATATAGGTCTGATTCCGATATTCAATTGGAGTCAGACCTTTTAATTTCAGGCTAATTCTTCTGCTGTTGTAGTATTCAATATATTCCGTAACAGCATCCTTCAGTTCGCTTATATTACTGAACTCATCAAGATAAAAACACTCCGACTTTAAGGTTCCAAAGAAACACTCCACCACAGCATTATCCAGACAATTGCCTTTTCTGGACATGCTTTGTTTAATACCATGTTCTTTAAGGATATTTTGATATCTTCTCATACGATACTGCCATCCCTGGTCAGAGTGCAGAACAGGATGCTCGTGAGGATTAAGCATTTTTGAATGCCTGATCGAGCATATTCTCAACCATGTTCATCACTGGTCTTTCCGAAAGGCTGTAAGAAATAACATCATTGTTGAAGAGATCTATTACTGGAGACAAATACAGCTTGCGCCCATTGACTGCAAATTCAGTAACATCGGTAACCCACTTCTCGTTTGGCCGCGTAACCTTGAAATCTCTTTGGAGAACATTGGGGGCGGTTTGCCCTACCTCTCCTCTGTAAGAGCGGTATCGCTTGACCTTAATCGCTGCCTTAAGTGAGAGGGTTCCCATCAGGCGCTGAACAGCTTTATGGTTAATCTGTTTCCCTTCTCGATGAAGAGACAGCGTTACCCTACGGTATCCGTATCGGCCTCTATTCTCATGATAAATCTCACCAATACGCTTTTTAACGTCCGCATACTTGTCAGGCTTGCTGAGAGCCTTTAGATGGTAATAAAACGTACTGCGCGGTATCTCCGCAGCCCTGAGAAGCTCATCAAGAGGATAAAACTGCCTTATCTCGTTGAGTACTTTCACTTTTTCGTGGGATGAGCTAAGGCTTTCAGCTTTTTTAGATACACAAGCCGCGTTTCAAGAAATCGAACTTGCCTTTCAAGATCCTCAATGCGTCGGTCTTTTGACAGCTTCAATGCTGATGCCGCTTTTTCTGGATCAACTGATATTGCAATGTTTCTTTTGGTGCCAATCTTGAGCGCGCGTAAACCAGCTTCTCCGCGCTCTTCATAAACCTTCAGCCACCTGGCTACAGAACCACTACCAGCAAGCATAAAGTGAGCAGCAGCCTGATTAAGGGACATGTGCTGCTCGATCACAGCTTTCACGACCTTAATACGCAACTCTGGATCAGCACTAACACCTTTAGGTTTGGGAATTAAACCTTTTTCTCCATGTTTTTCATAGAGGGCAACCCATGTCCTGACCTGGATTCGGGGGGCACCAAAACGTGCCGAGATGATCCTGTAACCATCATCAGTAGTGAAGTAGTGATTCACGACTTCAAGGCGCTTTTCAAAAGGGTATTTTGGCTTTGACATATCAGGAGCTATTCCATTTCATCGTCCAACAAAATGGGTGCAGTACAAACCTGTATCAATCCAGTGAAGGCTATCTGCTCTACTCGAAAGGCAATGGCTGTCCAAAAGATATTACATCAGGCGGGTGCTACCTGATCGGTAATAAAGATCTCGATCCGGAAATCAGCGTCAATAAAGAAATTGGGCTGGAGTTCACCTGGGAAGATTACCACGCAAGTGTGACCTACTTCCGCAATGATTACCAGAATAAGATCGTGGCCGGGGATAACGTTATCGGGCAAACCGCTTCAGGCGCATATATCCTCAAGTGGCAGAATGGCGGGAAAGCTCTGGTGGACGGTATCGAAGCCAGTATGTCTTTCCCACTGGTGAAAGATCGTCTGAACTGGAATACCAATGCCACATGGATGATCACTTCGGAGCAAAAAGACACCGGTAATCCTCTGTCGGTCATCCCGAAATATACTATTAATAACTCGCTTAACTGGACCATCACCCAGGCGTTTTCTGCCAGCGTCAACTGGACGTTATATGGCAGACAAAAACCGCGTACTCATGCGGAAACCCGCAGTGAAGATACTGGCGGTCTGTCAGGTAAAGAGCTGGGCGCTTATTCACTGGTGGGGACGAACTTCAATTACGATATTAATAAAAATCTGCGTCTTAATGTCGGCGTCAGTAATATCCTCAATAAACAGATCTTCCGATCTTCTGAAGGGGCGAATACCTATAACGAGCCAGGCCGGGCTTATTATGCCGGAGTTACCGCATCATTCTGATCGTAGTGTTTCAGGCGCACTGCCCGCGTAAAAGCAGGCAGTGTTTAGTGGCTTAACTCATGACAACCTGCTGTGTAATTTGCGTTTTCACCACTGATATCTAACAGTGCCTGGCGAAAGGAGGCATTGAACATTGGCCCGTGTCCCAGGTTGGGGAAATCCCAAAATACGGCATTGACGCCTTTATCTTTCAGTATAGTGAGAGGGGGATGAATTTTCGACAGCACCCCGACAGCATGCGTTTCCCGGTTATCACCCTGTGTCGCCGAGCCTTCCATTATCGCCAGGTGTTTGGCGCAGAATTGCAGAGGCTCAACCGCCGTAACGCGGCTTAGCAAAGCATCATAACCTCTGCCCAACGACGGGCTGGCGCTGTAGTACGACCGGAAGTAAGAGGAGGACAGCCAGGAATCCAGCACGAAGAGGCCGCCGTAGGAGTGCCCCCATAAGCCGCGGCGTTGCCGATCGATATTCAGTCCCTGTTCCACTTTTGGGGCAATACGCGTTTCCAGTAACTGGCGGAAGTTGTTGCTGCCACCACTCTTACGGCTAAAACGCCCTGAGTGGAGATCTGTTTTTCTGCTTTCTGTTGCTGGCATATAGTCGTAAGCCCTGCTGTTGAGATCGAAAGGGAGGTTGGTCTGATACCCGACAGCCACGATCACTGGCGGTGTTTTTTCTGACAATTGTTTGAGCAGTTCGTCATCCAGGCGGTCCATAACTGCGTTACCGTCAAGCATATATAAAATCGGGTAACCCGATGCCGGTGCGGTTGTATTCGGCACGGCCGTCCATACCCGATAATGGCGTGTGCCATCGACAGAGTCGAAAGAGGTGGCGCTGAAATGGTAAAACACGGAGCCTTTATCGGCTATATTCGGCCCCAGTGGCCGCATATCCGGCTTCGCATAAACTTGCGCACTACAGATAAGGGTGAGGCAAGAAAGATGAAAGAAAATCGCTTTATGCGGGCGTGTTGAGCGATACTCGCGGGCATACATCTGATGATTATTCCTTTTCCGCAGGTGACAATTTGATTTATTCAGGAAGTCTGTACCGTTTCCTGAAAGTGTTTGTGGGTCAACTCAACCCTGTAGTAAACCAATCCCGTCAATCAGTGCACCGCGCCACCATGCGTAATCGTGACCACCGGTGTAGATTGCGCAATGGCTTTCGACGCCAGCGGTAATCAGCCGCTGGTGAAGTTGCTGAACGTGAGGCACTGTCGAACCTTCCAGCGATCCCACGCACAGGCTGATACGCACGCCCTGCGGTGGGGCAGAAAGCAGATGCTCACTCACCCATGAGGTATCGGTTTCGCTGAACAAGCCTGGTCGACTGGTTCTTTCTGGCGTCCACCACATTGAAGGAGAGTGGCTGAGCACCAGACCGAACGTTTCCGGTGCGTAACGAGCCCCCATTAGCGCACTGATCCCGCCGAGGCTCTGCCCGGCCAGCACTGTGCGCGAACGGTCTGCCCACTGACGCTGCGGTTGTTCAGCGCGGATCATCGGCAGCAGATGTCCTGCGATATCCTTTATCAGCTTGCTGCGCCCGCCGAGTATCTCAGTGCGTTCATGTTCATTAATGTTGTCAATGCCCAGTACAGCCACGGGCACGATGCGCCTGTTATTTATGGCGGCGTCAATTGCCGCGCATACGCCAAGGTGATCAAACCTGGTTTCACCATCGGGCAGCACGACCAGCCCGAGGGGCTGAGAAATATCAATATCCGGAATATAGAGCCGAACCTGGCGAGATTTCCCGGCGATAATGCGCATGGAGGTAAGCAGTTGTCCGGTGTGGAAGCCGCCGTTCCATTCCGACTGGGCGGGAGCTTTATCAAGTGTCAGCACTGATTCCTTTGCGTTTCCCCGAACGTTGATCTCCGGCATTTTGTTTAGCGGATCGGCCTTTCCGGCGAGGGTGGCAAAACGGCCTCCGGACAATGCAATCGTCTCAGCCGTAGTGCCGGGGGGGATTTCCAGCAGCGAATAGGAGCCGCAGTAACTTGCGGGTAAACGCAGTGTCAGTGTCCAGATATCCGTTTCGGGAAGGGCGCTCATCATTCCTTTTTCTACGTGCTCTTTATCCGTCACCCGGTTCAGACGCAGATAAACGCCCTGCAGAGGATGTCGGGCGCGCCACAGAAAGGTCACTTCTCGCTCATCTTCCGCTCCTTCGACTGGCGTCACAAGAGGAACATTCAGCGACTCAGCTTCGCGCCAGAAGTCAGTAAGGTTAGCAATGTGGCCCGCTGCCAGTTGGTTGCGCAGGCTGGCGATAGCAGAGGGATGTTGTTGCATGTTCAGCATTCATACTCTTTAAAAATTAAGGATGTCAGTATAAATAATTAAAGCGGCTATTCACGGTACCGCCGCTTCTGACTGTGTTTTTAATACATTACGTGTCCAGTAACTATCCCGGGGTTTCCTCCTTCATGTTGTGCTGGCGATGGAGCGCAGTACTGCTGACGTTGTCATGCCATAAGCGGGTATAGAGGCCGCCTGCAGATAACAGCTGTTCGTGGGTTCCGTATTCCGCAAGTAACCCCTTATCAATAACGGCAATCAGATCGCAGCGTTGCGCGGTGGTCAGACGATGTGCAACAATCAGCGCCGAGTGCTTCCCGGCATGCACGACATCTGTTAACGATGACATCAGTCGTTCTTCGGATGTGCGATCCAGACATGACGTGGCTTCGTCGAGCAGCAGGATGTGAGCATTCGCCAGTTGCGCGCGGGCCAGCGCAATCAACTGGCGCTGACCTGCGGACAGATCGGCTCCGCCGTTATTCACCGGTGTCCGGAATCCCTGCGGCAGATTGCACACCATCTCATACAGCCCTGCCCGCTGTGAGGCAATTTCAACGTCTTCATTGGTGGCGGATGCCGTGAATAACGAATGTTTTCTGCAATATCACTACTAAACAGTGCTACATCCTGATCGACAAGCCCAATCTGGCGACGATACTCAGTGAGCGAGGCATCATCGAGCATTTGCACACCGATTCTGATGTTGCCGTGCGTGGGGAAATACAACCCGGCAATCAGCTTAATCAGCGTCGACTTACCCGCACCGCTGCGACCGACGACCGCGACAACCATTCCCTCAGGGATCGTCAGGGTAAGTTTGTTCAGAGCTGGCTCGTGACTGGCGGGATAACTGAACGTGACCTCATCAAGATGCAGTGCACCGGTGACGGGGAGGAGCGAAGAGGACCCGAGGTCCTCAGTGCCTTCTGTCGCCAGTAGTTCATCAATATGTTTGCCGCTGGCTGTCGCCTGCTGCCAGGCGTTGACAATCCTTGATAACTGCTGCCAATCCTCGATCGAATAGAGCGGAATACGCAGTTGCGCGGAAGCGCTCCGATAACGCGCGCAGCGGGACGCCCTCCAGTTCCTGCTGATTATGCGATTGCACGACGCGCAGGCCGGAGACTTTCTCCTGCAGGGTGCTTGTTGACTTTGCCCGTGCCTGTGCATAAGAAGGGGTACTGAGGCGGCGATAAATCATGGTTGCCATTGCGGCCACTGGCACTGTGCTTAATGCCGTCAGCGCCAGGAACGGGTCGAGCCAGAACATGGTGGCGGCGATTGCGAACATTGTCACCAGACTGGTGGCCGCACCGGTAAGGCCGTTTTGCAGAAAGCGGGCGAGAGAGTCTACATCCCCATTTACCGTCTTATATCACTGGTGCTGGCAGACAGGAGTTTCATGAAACAATAACCCGAAATCACCAGTGTCGTTCAATGTGGCAACTGTTGGAAAAGGTTCGTCACTTTATGGTTACCGTCAGCCTATTCCCCGGTGGAATGCATGGGCTAGCTAAAGTGTAGCAGTATTAGGATCTGTTATTTAGATTCGCAGGTGGGGGAGTGGGTAACGGATAATTCTACCGTAGCTAAACACAATCCGATAAATAAATAGCCCTATTGAGTTGTGGGTGGATGTAGTGATAATTGATGGATAAAAATATTATTTTTTTTGATACTGATACCTTAATGGTTAATGAACCAAATGGAATAATCTTAGTGTGTTGCTTTTTTATCTGACGTTAATTCCGCACTTGCTTATTATGCACAGAAAACATGGCGATAGTTTGCTAGGGTTATTTTGAGGAAAGTAAAGTATAATTATGAAATGTATGAAATGGATGTGGATTGTGTCATCAATAATACTTTTACCCCTTAGTTTTTTTTCATTTGCAAATGAACAAGTGTTTGGAAATGTTGAAAACAATTCAAAGGTATTTTCTTTGCGTTTAGATACAACCCGTGTTGTCTATAACCAAGGTTCGTCTGGAGAAACATTGGCAGTCATTAATGAGCATGATTATCCGATATTAGTTCAGGCAGAGGTGCTGCTTGAAGACCAAAGAACTCCAGCACCTTTTGTAATAACGCCACCACTGTTTCGGCTTGATGCTCTACAATCTAGTCGTCTTCGTATTATTCAAACTGGAGGTGATTTCCCGACAGATCGTGAAACTCTACAGTGGGTTTGTATAAAGGGGATCCCGCCGAAAGTTGATGATAAGTGGGCTGAGGAAAATAGTAAGAATAAAGATAATACAGATAAAGTAGCTCTGGACATACAAGTTTCTGTTAAAAGTTGCATTAAATTATTTGTCCGTCCGAAAATGGTGAAAGGTCATCCAGATGACGTTGCCGAAAATGTAAAATGGCAGAAGGTTGGTAATAGGTTGAAAGGAGTAAACCCAACACCATTCTATATAAATCTCGCGGAATTGAAAGTGGGCGAAAAAGAAATACTGGAGCGTCATTATATAGCGCCATTTGGCTCTTATGAATATCCTATCGATATGAATTGGAAGGGGGGGGTTACATGGAGAATAGTGACCGATTATGGTGGGATCAGTAACCAATTTAAAGCAAAGCTTTAAGCTTGATGAATTTTTTTTGTGAATAAAATGATGAATGAATACATCTGTAATGCCTCTCTATGCAGTACATCTTTGTGTACTCAAAAAAATAAGCTCTCATATACAACATTATTTATAATAATTATATCTTCATTTTTTTATGTGGGGGATGCAGCAGCACGTTCGTATTCGTTTGACGAATCATTATTAAACGGAGGTGGTAAAGGGGTAGATTTGAGGTTACTTGAAAATGGAGGGCAACTACCTGGTATCTATCCAGTTGATATTATTTTGAATGGTGCCCATGTTGAATCAAGAGATATGTTTTTTCATACAGGGAGAGATATACATGGAAAAGATTATCTAAAGGCCTGTTTGACCAAAGAAATGTTAATACGTTATGGAGTAAAAGTTGAAGAATATCCCGGTCTTTTTCGAATTAATAGTGAAAAGGAACGAGGTAGAGATATTTGTGCTGACTTATCAGTAATACCTCAAGCTACAGAATATTATCGATTCCTATCACAGCAATTAATAATTGGAATTCCGCAGGTGGCAATTCGTCCATCATTGACAGGAATTGCACCTGAAGTAATGTGGGATGATGGTATCGATGCATTTGTAGTGAATTGGCAGGCGGAAGCGAGTCGTTTTGACTATAGAGGCTACGGCAGGAATTCTTCAGATAATTTTTGGTCCAGTTTTGAACCGGGGATTAATATAGGCGCTTGGCGCCTCAGAAATCTAACTACTTGGAATAAATCATCTGGACAATCGGGTAAATGGGATAGTTCATATATACGGGCTGAACGTGGATTGAACAGCATTAGAAGTCGTTTGACTTTAGGTGAAGGCTATTCTCCTGCGGATATTTTTGACAGTGTTCCTTTCCGGGGAGGAATGTTAGGAACTGATGAATATATGATTCCATATAATCAGCGGGAGTTTGCGCCAGTGGTAAGAGGAATAGCTCGAACTCAAGCCCGAATTGAAGTACGTCAAAATGGGTATCTGATACATAGTCAGATAGTTGCACCGGGGGCTTTTGCTTTGAACGACCTTCCGGTGACAGGCTCCAGTGATGATTTACAAGTGGCAATTCTAGAATCAGATGGCACTATACAGTCCTTTAAAATACCCTTCACTTTGCCGGCTATTGCTCTACGTGAAGGATATTTAAAGTATAATGTAACCGTAGGGCAATATCGGCCATCGGATAGTGGGGGGGAAAAAGCATACTTGGCGCAATCGACTGTTATGTATGGTTTACCATGGGGGGTGACGGCATTTGCTGGAGTTCAGGGGGCCGAACATTATCGGGCTGGTGCACTGGGGTTAGGATTGTCGCTGGGGAATTTCGGTGCTATGTCACTAGATACCATTTATTCTCGAGGACAACAAAAGGGATATGATTATGAAACAGGACAAACTTGGCGTATTCGTTACGACAAGTCCTTTGGACTGACAGGAACCAGTTTTGCGGCTGCGAGTTATCAATATACAGGTGAAAATTATCACACATTAGCGGATGTTTTGAATACTTATAATAATGTCACTAGCCTCATAGACAGGAATTTTGATAACAAAACTCGTCGGATTACTATGAATATAAACCAGCCTCTTGGCCGTTGGGGGCATGTGGGGTTGAATGGAGGACGTGATGTATATCGTAGTAAACCAAATCAAGATTATATTGGAGCGTCTTATAGTACTTCATGGAAAAATATTTCCCTTTCATTAAATTGGTCACGGAATCTTAATCTTGGGAACTGCAACGGTAGACGTTTCTGTACAGAGGATAATTTCAACATGTGGATAAGTGTTCCTCTGCAGCGCTGGTGGGGGGGATATGATAATGATATCTATGCCACGGCACAGATGCAGCGTTCAACCAGACAAAACTCCAGTTATGAAGTAGGCTTGAGTGGACGCGCTTTTGAAAGAAAATTGAACTGGGATGTTAGTGAGCAGATAGTACCAGGTAGCAAATATGATGCAGATACAGGTCGGTTAAAGTTACGTTGGTCTGGAACCTATGGCGAATTGGCGGGAATGTATAGTTATAATACTAACACCCGTCAGATGAACCTAGGGATGTCTGGAAGTATGGTTATGCATAGCGAAGGTCTAACTTTCGGTCAGAGAACTGGAGACACGATAGGCTTGATCGTTGCTCCGGATGTAGCAGGGGCTTCAGTCAGCGGCTGGCCTGGTGTAAGTACAGGCTCCCGTGGATATGGGGTGGTAGGTTATGTATCACCATACCAGGAAAATGTCCTCACACTGGATCCGACGACTTTCCCTGAAAATGTAGAAGTCCCACAGACAGATAGTCGTGTTGTTCCGACGAAAGGAGCAGTTGTCCGGGCTGAATTTAAGACCCGAGTGGGAAAACGTGCTGTGCTGAATCTGATCCGTAAAGATGGAACGCGTTTACCATTCGGTACAGTGATAACCTTGGAAGGAAAAGTATCCGGTTCTGTAGGGGTGGTAGATGACAAGGGGGCTGTGTATCTGAGTGGCCTGTCTGAAACAGGAAAACTAAAGGCACAGTGGGGAAGGAATAGTCAATGCTATGCAGACTACATTCTTCCAAAAGAAAAGGGGCCAGCCGGAGTTTTTTTAACAAATGCGGTATGCATATGACTGGAGTAAGAAATAATGAGATACCGTATAATGTCTTTATCCTGTGTAGTGTTTCTGATGATAGGAGGACTGTCTCAGGCTGCCGAGATTACGTTAGTAAGCCACAGGAGTACGGGAAGTCAGTTACGTGATGGCATGATACTGGCGACAGGACGAATTATCTGTCGGGAAATACATACAGGGTTTCAGATATGGATGAATGATCGTCAAGAGGGAGGACATCCGAGGCATTATGTTATACAAAATAGTAAAGGAAACCAAGGCGAGTTACGGGTCAGGATAGGCGGTAATAGCTGGTTTTCTTCTTTGGATGAAGAATGGCAGGGGTGGATCAGGCTAGGAAAGGAAAAGCAAGTTAATTTTGATGTGATAGTCGATGGAGAACAGTATATTCCTCCAGGTAAATATATATTCTCAGTAAGTGGTAAATGTATGGCATCAGAGATATAAGAGTATGTGTCTAGTGATACTATTTTGATTTTTATAATATTTCATATTAATTGTATGGAAAATATTATTTCTATTTAAGTAGTAGTTAATGTTATTTAAGAGAGGTTTATATGAAAAAGAGTATCTATTTCATTTTATGTCCAGTTCTTTCTCTATATTGTGGAATGACGATGGCTGTAACACAACCACCGTCAAATACTATTTCTAGTAGTAGCACTGCATTTGCGCAAGGTGAGATCGAAATAACTAACAATTGTAAGGTTAGTATCAGCACCCCTAGTAAAATTGTACGTCCTGCTACACAGGCCACACAAGCTTATAGTGTGAATTTTACTATTACTCAAAATAAGTCTTGTGCAGATATAGGCTCCAGAATTGCTTATTGGTCTGAAGGAAGTCAGTCGCCTTTTAGAATGGTCAATACAAGTAATTCTAAAATAGTTTACAGTTTTTCTAACTTTAGCGAAAGGCCCTCAACAGCTCTATTAAGTGGTACAGGTGGAAAAAAATATTCGCTAGCTAATAAAGGGGTTCAGACAGTAAATGTGACTATCCCAATTCCCCAATCAGGTGTTTATATTCCTGGTCGTTATACACTTGGTCTTAACGCAGGCTTGGTCATAAACTAAATAATAATCAGAGTGTAAGCAGCAAATGTAGGGATATATTAGTTATAAAGGAATATATCTAGTATAGAATATATAATTCTTTCTACAAATATTGCTGTTAAATCCTCGTTGCCTATTCAGAGGAAAGGACATAGTATATATCGCAAGATTATAGGATGAAAGGCCTCGGGGTCTGTTTTATCCAACGAGGTCAGTCCTTTCCTCTCTATTTGTTCAAACTCCAGAATATGTGTTAGATCGTATTCTTTTCAAAAAGAGAGGAGATTTCCGTTTGGCGGAAATTTCAGAACAATATCCATTAGTTAGAATAGATAAAATTGCATTTAATTGTCAGTTGCATCTTTTGTTGGGTAGAAAAGCAGGATCTAACGGTGAAGTTTTATTATCTATCTGCTAATATTTTTAAAGTGTAGTATTAAGGAAAAACATTTTTAGTATATCATCCATCAACTCCAATTCAGGAGTTGTTTAACTACAAGAGAAGCTAGGAGATTATTATGAAAAAACTTAATGTGTCAATTTTTTCTATTGCGGTTTGTTTTAGTCTTAATGTATTTGCTGGTGGAGGAGGATGGAGTTCGGATCTTGTAGATCCGCAACAATGTGTAAAATTGTCAGGTGCACAGTATACATATAATAGCTCTTCTAATAAATGTATGCAAGGTATCAACGAAGGGAAAGTCCATGGTGTTTCATTATTTGGAACATTCTATTATGGCGATGGCAGCCAAGGGACTTTTAAAGGAAGAGTTTCCCCGGGGACAACACTGAATACAAATCAAGATATGAACAAAACTAATAAATATGGCGTGAAATATAAGGTTATTACTGAATGGGTTAGATAACTAGTCCAAGTCGTTACCGCCAAGTTTTCTTGGCGGTTAGATAGTAGATTTCGGATATGGTGGTCTTTTTCACAATTATTATAACATATATTTATCTGAGTCAGTAGATTATTGAATTCGATATCTGAAGCTAATGTGTATTAGTTCAGACCTGATCTGACAGTTACCGGTTATTTATACAGGTATCTGTCAGATTACATCTGGCTTAAATTTTTCTCGGCCCAGATGCGCTTTCCATCAAGTAACGTTTCCATTGGCGTCCGCCCATTGCTCATTTTTCCCTCATGGGGTCGCTCATTATTATAGTGAGCCAGCCATTCATCAAGATCCGACTGTAATGTATCAAGATCGCCGTACAGTTTTTTACGGAACGTTACCTGATAAAATTCGTTCAGGATTGTTTTATGGAACCGCTCGCAGGTGCCGTTGGTCTGCGGGGGCATCGCCTTTGTTTTCGTGTGTTCTATATCGTTTATTGCCAGATAAAGCTGATAATCATGCTGCTCTACTTTGCCACAGAACTCCGTGTCTCTGTCGGTCAGTATTCTCAGCATCGGCAGGCCCTGAGACGAATAAAACGGCAGTACACGATCATTCAGTAAGTCAGCCGCGCTAATCGGTGTTTTGGTGACGTAAAGCTTACAGTGAGCCACTTTCGAGTACGTATCAACGAACGTCTGCTGATAAATACGCCCGACACCTTTCAGGTTGCCTACATAGAACGTGTCCTGCGAACCCAGATATCCCGGATGAGCCGTTTCGATTTCGCCGCAGGCCTCGTCATCACTGGCTTTACGCTCCAGTGCTGCGATCTGGCTGTCAGTTAGCTCAATGCCATCACGGGCTACTTTTTCTTCCAGTGCTTTCAGACTTTTTTTGAAATTCTCAAGGTTATGGCGTAACCAGACAGAACGGACACCACTGCCGGAGATAAAAACGCCCTGTTTACGCAGCTCGTTGCTGGTCCGGTGCTGACCGTGTGCCGGGAAAGCGACGGCGTAATCAACAACAGCCTGTTCAGTTGCCTCATCGGTATGGTTCAATACCCTGGTGCGCTAGGTATCAGAAATGGCAGACAAACTCCGTCCTCTGTATATAGCGCTGAATGACTATGTTCTGGAGGCAGGAAAGGTGCATGCCGATGACACGCCGGTAATTGTACTGGAGCCGGGTCAGGGTAAAACCCGTACCGGACGGCTGTGGGTCTATGTTCGTGACGATCGCAACGCCGGTTCGACCATGCCGGCAGCGGTGTGGTTCTTATACTATCCCGACCGCAAAGGTATCCACCCGCAGCAACATCTGGCGGACTACAGGGGTATCCTGCAGGCCGATGCATATGCGGGTTACAATGCTCTTTACGAAAGCGGTTAGGTAACCGAAGCGGCTTGTATGGCACATGCCCGACGCAAGATCCACGATGTACATGTCCGCCATCCAACGACAGTAACGGGAGAAGCGCTCCGTCGTATCGGGGCACTGTACGCTATCGAGTCTGAGAGCCGCGGCAGTCCGGCAGAAGAGCAACTGGCGGTCAGAAAAGCCAGAACGGTACCGCTAATGCAGTCGTTGTATGAGTGGCTCCAGGGGCAGATGAGCACGCTGTCGCGTCACTCGGATACGGCGAAAGCGTTCACCTATCTGCTGAAGCAATGGGACGCCCTGAACGAATACTGCAGTAATGGCTGGGTGGAGATCGACAATAACCTGTGTGAAAACGCCCTCCGGGTAATTGCACTGGGGCGGCATAACTACATGTTCTTCGGCTCTGATGGAGGAGGCGAGGGTGCGGTAGTGATATACAGCCTGATCGGTAGCTGCAAACTTAACGGAATCGAGCCGGAAACGTGGCTACGCCACGTGATCGGTGTCATCAACACGTGGCCTGCCAACCGTGTGAAAGAGTTGTTGCCCTGGAACGGCACTCTATCTGTAAACTAATTTTTACCCCACGACCTTCACGGTGCGCTTACCATTATTACGCACTGTAATCATCTCTTCTGATTAATATCATAAAGTGATAATAATTTATCATAAACAAACCCAGCACTAGTATATTCTGTACCAGAAATAGAGAACAATACAACATGTATTTATTATAGAAGGCTTTAGTCTTGTCATGTAAAACAGAAACTGTCTACTACTATCTGACAGAAGCACTTTTAAATATATTCGAAAACAAAAAGCAGAACCTTGCCTTTATGCTTTTTTTATCACTTTCTTTTGTGGGGATTATAATAACAGATTCATTGATATATAGTGTGTCATTAAAAGCTGAAAATGAGCTGCAAGTTTATGGTGACAAAGTTATGCATGTAAAACTCAACCAACCTAAAACCACTGAAAAAATAATGAGGATTTTTGAGACCATCAGCAATGATATCTCATTTTCAAAACAGAGTTTTTTTTATGTTGGAAGCAGTCCGTTTTCAGGTGACTCATTACCTGTTACTGGGATCGATGAATTAGGTTTAGGTATGTCAAACATAAAGTTTTTAGATGATAAATTCTATGGTAATGTTGCTATTGTTAATGATATAGGAATATTTGGAAAAAGCAAGCAGGTATTCATCAATGGTATACCATTTAAAATTATCGGTGTTATTTATACATCAAATACAGACTTTCTTGATAGTCTTGGACTGAGCAGTAATTTATATAATGAGCAGATTTATGTCCCACTAAAAACAATGTTTAGACTCAAAATGAGCAACGAAATTGACTCGTTCAAATTGCTATTAAACAAAAACATAACATTCGAGAGTATAAACGAAGTGAGAGAAATACTGTATAACAATAAGATAAGGGACTTTAATATTATAACATCATTGAATGCAAAAGAAACTGTTGAACGAGTTTTGAAACGTTTTTCGTTATTGACTAACTCCGTATATATCATACTAACATTTTCTGCTGTCGTAACATGCTTTATGCTGTCAAAACGTAACTTTTATTCACGAAGCACTGAAATTGCATTAAAGATAATACATGGAGTGAAGCAGGGAGAAATTATTTTAATAGTCCTAACAGAGTCATTTATTATACTATTTATTTGTTTGGTTTTATCCATTTCCTCAGGTTATACTGTAATGTATGTTATTACGAAGATACTGGATGTAGATATAAGCATAAGAATGACAATGATCACTATATCTTTGAGCACTATATTGATAGCTTTCATAATATCTAACGTTATATTTGGTAAATTGTTTTTCAATATGAACCCTGTAAATGTTATTAAAGGTAGAATAGAGTGAAATACATATCACATGCTTTTGTTTTATTTACTGGTTTATTCTCATCGGCACAATCTTTTGCAACCAATTGTATTATTGATGCTGTTTTTCAAAAGAATGAAAAATGGAATTCATATTCCATTGACATAAAAGAATTAGAAAACAGCAGGCAGGCTAACATAAAAAGAATGTTGCCTAGTATTAACATCGGTGTAGGCCAATACATACAAAATAATCAATGGCTTACAGATATTTCAGAGAGTAACTTACATTTGTCACTATCTTACGATTTTTTATCAGGTTTTGAGACAATAAAAGAAAATGACAGGTTAGATGTTGTTAAGCGTTTAAAATATATTGAATTGCTTTATGCTCGTAATGATTATATAATTAACCTGTTCTCGAAAATAGTTGATTACAAAGCAAAGAAATCACAAATCAAGTTAATGAGAGAACAGTATAAGAAACTAGAAAAAGAATATGAGTCGACAAAAGAACAGGCGTTTTTAGGAATTGTATCAACTTTAGATGTTGATATACGCTCTAACGTCTTGAATAGAATGAAGCTCGATATTGAAACTCTGGAGGAAGAATTAAACATTTCGTTTAAAAAAATATTTGCAGAGTATCATATTCCAAAAGAGATGCTTTTAAATATCACCTACGATAAACTAAAAGCATGTAAAATATATGATTTCCAGTCATTATTAAAAGAAAACAATAAATGGAGATTACTCGCAAATACAATTGATTATGATATAAAAAAAATTTCTGATTATCCATCCTTTTATTTATCACTGGGAATGATGCCTAAAAAAGGCGGAGCTTTAAAAGATTTTAGCTTTAAAGAAATGGATTATAATGCAAGTTTAGGAATAACATTCCCTTTGATGAGAATATTTGACACATCAGAAAATCAAAAGACACAAGCGATGCATATATCTCAAATCCACAATGAGTATATTAGAGAGTCTATTAAACTAGATATATTACATAAAGAAATCTTTACAAAGCTAACATTATTGAAAAAACGCATCCCCATTTTAGAAGATGAGTTGAATTTAAAAAAAAGAGAAGTTGAGTATATACATGAACGAATTAAGAGTAAACAAGATACTATTTTAAATTATTTATCATCTATAAATAGCTTATATGAAACAGAAACCACGATCCAAAGAGTCGAATATGATATTGAATATTATAGTCTATACCTTTATTTTCTTCGTCAGTGTGATACCTATAAAAGGCATGTGTAATGTTTATTATGGCGTGTTACGTGGAAGCCAAATTGTAAAATACAAAAGTCCTTTTCCAGGCATTGTTAACTTATCTAATATATTTGAAGGTGATATTTTTAACTCTGAATGTACATTATTTTCTGTCCATAATCATGAATACATTTCTAAGAGAGACATTATAAATAAAAAGAAAGAAATGGAGACACGAAAGCTAACAGGTCTAAAAGATTCAAGAAAACACTTAGCTGCTATGTTTGTAAAGGGCTTTATCTCAAAAAAAGATTTGCAGGAGATAGAGCAGGAAATTAATAATGTTGAATTATCAATTATGAGTTTAGATATTGAATCAAAAAACATAGAATCTTTATTGAGATTATCATCACCATCGTTGTCTGCTCCCTTTATCATTAGAGACATATTTGTAACGGATGGACAGTATGTTAATTCTGGCGATGATATTATATCTATAGAATTATTGAGTAATTTCTATATAGATATAACCATAGATCCTGTTGATATAAATGGTAATTTAAAAAATAAAAGAATAAGATATCGTTCTTTAGTTGATTCATTCACTGGTTCTGCCACAATTTTTAAAACAAGTCGCGCATACAAACCAGATGAAGTTTCATCTGGTTTACGCTTGGTTACCTTATTAATTCATGGGAAGTGGGAAGAATTATCAAATAATTTAGATACTGCATTTGAGATTTTCATTGATGATAAAGATAAGAATTAACAGTAAACATGTAGAAAATCGCACTATTCTAAATAATAAAACAATTGAAATAAAGAAAGGTTCGTTTAATATTATAACTGGGCCATCGGGAGTTGGTAAAAGCACTCTGTTAAATATTATTGGTTTATTAGATCACGAGTTCTTTGGAGAATATTTTTTTTTGGGAGAAAAAATAGATGTAAAAAACAATCATGAAACTACAGACATTAGAAAAAAATATTTTGGTTTTACTTTTCAAGACTCACTAATTAATATGAAACAGAATACCATAAGAAATCTACTATGTTCTGTTTCATATAATGAATTAAAAGAGGCAAGAAAAAAAAGTCAAGAGATGCTAATGAGAGTTGGTTTGTCTGAGATAAATCGTAATGTATCATTCCTTTCAGGTGGAGAGAAACAAAGGTTGGCTCTTGCGCGAGCATTAATAAAAAACCCCAATATACTTTTAGCCGATGAACCTACAGCCAGTTTAGATATACAAAATAAAAAACTAGTTATGGATATCTTATCGGATTATAATGATGGGGGAGGAACTGTAATCATGGTAACTCATGATCTTGAGTTGGTTAACGATAAGATGAATCTAATTCAATTGCTGAATTCATAAAATAATATTACGATGAACTTTTTAATTATTTCTTTGTATTTACTTTGTTATTATTATGCATCACGGAAAAGTTGGTCATGCCTTTTTTTAATATCATTTCTGGAAGCTTTTTTTTTATGCATAAATATGTTTAATCAAAATATCAGTCTGATATCCGATAGTTTAGGTCTGTTTTTTATGCCAATATTATTCGGTTATAACATTGTTGTTTTTACAACATTTGCTTTTCTAAATCGATATCTTTATTGGGGAGGGGGGGTACATGCTTTTTTATTGACTGCCATGTCAACTCTTGGTTTAATAATACCATTAAACCCCTTAATTCTATTGTATAATGAGTTTTCAAGTTTTCTACCTGTGACTGATATACCTGCTTTAAATTTATTTATTTTAAATTTGTTTCCCACCATCATTTTCAAATTCAACATTATATTTTATATCGCATTAGCATCAATTATCTCTTACATATTTTTTACGGAACGAACACCGGCAAGCATATATCATAAACCACTAAACATTGTGGTCGTACAGGTAGGCTTGTATTTAAGAAACAATGGTTTTAATAATAATATTTATAATGATTTAGAGGCTTACATTAAAGGTAAAAAAGTTGACTTAATAGTTTTTTCCGAAAATGTATTTTTCGGACATAAAAATGACTATATAAAAAAGAAAACAGATATCTTCATCAATAATTTAAAAGATGGTAGATATAATTTTAAATATGGAATAGTTATGAATCTTTATGGCTATAATGATATCAACAATGTAGTTTCTGTATTTTGGCATAAAAATTCATTTATCACCCACCAAAAGACAAAATTAATACCTTTTTTTGAAAAAAGATCAGTATTTAACTCATATGAACCATTGTCGTCATCTTTTTTATATTATAACAAAGAAAAAAAACAAAATATATTTAACATCAAGCAACATATAGTGGGTGTTCATATATGTTATGAGGCGCTATTCCCTGAGATCTTCATCCCAAAATATAATATTAGTCTTATTCAATCTGATTATTCACGACTGAATGGCGGTTATAATTATGATAATGTGCTTATCAATGGCAGTATTCTATCAAAATTTGCTGTCGCCCCAAACATTCCATTCATAAATGTCCAGAATTATGGAGGTACAGTTCTGATAAAGAATGACTGGACTATCGATATGGGCTTGTTTAATAAATCCAAAACAGAAGCTTTTTTATATGTTCAACTGTAACTCTCTTTTTCTAATATGTTAAAGCATCAAAGGTTAAAAATAACGTCGGTCATCATACTTCATGAACCCGCAAAAATCATTTCGAAGTTTCGGGTGCTTGTCGGATAAGGACAGTTCATTGCTGGACTGCCCTCCCCTAAGAACGGTGCATACCGGTTTCCCGGTACACCGCTCAAGCCTTTATAAGCCCTTTTTGAGAGAGCCGGCTTCACAACGGTGTAACTGTCGATGGCAATTTGGATGTAACAAGACAAGGTTAAATATGTGAAATACTTATTCCTGATCCAGCGTTTACCTTTCTTTGGATGGCGTCTCACACACCATTGCCACACTTTTAACCATATCTGGTGATCAATATAGCAGAACATTTTCTTTGCTAATACATGACGATGATAATTCACCCATCCCCGAATGACGGGATTTAGCTGGGATATCAGTAACCATGCAGGCGATGCTTTGTTCTTCTCTATAATTGATCTTATCTTGTGAAGAAAGTTTTTCAGATTCATCCTTGAGGGTTTGATGTGTGTGATTCATAGACATCGTTTCACTATAATACCTCACTATGAACAGGGAAATTGAGCCGCGGCTACAGTGGGTAAAACTCTATGAAACGTCCGGTGATGCAGGATTTGTATGCCGTCGCTGTGGCATTTCTCGGCCCACATTGCGTAAATGGTGGCGCAGATATCTGGCTCAGGGCATCGCTGGTATGGAAAGCCACAGCCGTCGCCCCAAGCGTTCACCATCAACGAAAACCGGCACTTGCGAAGTCGCTCTGATTCTGGAGTTACGTTTTCAGCGAAATCTGGGAGCAAGACGTATTCAAATCGAGTTAAAACGACTTCATTCAATCTCACTGGCAATAGCAACAATCCACAAAGTCCTTTGCCAGAATCAGGTTAAACCTGTTGTTAAATTTCGGCTTAAAGCTGATTTCATTCGCTACGAACGCCCTGTTCCCGGTGATCGGGTTCAGATGGATACCTGTAAAATTGGCCCCGGCTTAAATCAGTACACATCTGCTGATGATTGCACTCGCTACAGA